>JBBSHP010000052.1:0-12240 GCA_038232555.1 Bryobacterales bacterium | reverse complement strand
ATGTCAGCCACGGGGAGAAGACCCTGTTTCATGAGATCGGCCAGCGAGGAACCCGTCACCATCTCCATGGCGATGAACTCGGTTTCCTGGTCGGAGCCGATGTCGTAAATGTTCACGATGTTGGGGTGGTTGAGCGCCGCGGCCGCCCGGGCTTCGCGCAGGAAACGCTGGCGGCGCTTGGGATCCAGGCTCTTTTCCGGGGGAAGCACTTTCAGTGCGACAGTGCGGGCCAGACGGGTATCCCGTGCTGCATAGACCACCCCCATGCCGCCCGCACCCAGTTGGGATAACACCTGGTAATGAAGGATGAACTTACCGATCATGTGGAAGTCATGTCAGTGCCGAAAGCAACCTGTCTGCCCTCCAGTACACCTCAATTGCCTACTACAAACAAGTGGCCGCTATTTTGGGCGTAGATGATTCCGTCCGGCCCCAAAGACAACGGCGTATAGGCGGCACCCAGGGCCGATCGCAGGAACAGTTTTCCGCGCAGAACGCCACCCGATCCAATCACGTACAGGTTGCCATCTTCATTCCCGGCGAAAACCGAGCCATTCCCGTCCACGGCTGGCGCATTGATGCACCACTCCGAGCCGGCTGCATAGGACCATTCCGGGTGAAGGGCGGCTGTCAAGGAGGTGATGAGAAAGGGTCCTTCCGGGCCGGCGGGGCAGAATTCGGCGTTGCTACAGTAGGAGCCGACTTCATAGTGATTGTCTTTGAGGATCACCGAATAGGTGTTGTCGTGTGGATAGATGGCCGGGGTGGTGTCCCACCCAAAATCGTAAGCTCCGCTAAACGCTCCGTCGGGGCCAAATTTCATGAGGTGGCCGCGATCGAAGTTGTAGCGGGTTAGGGCGCCATAGAGGATGCTGCCGTCGGGCGCGACGACCGGTGACGATGACGACGGATCGATGACGCGCCCAGCCGGGAGTTGGTTGGTGGCGGGATCCACGCCCGGGGTGGTTCCCGAGCGGCAGCCGCCTGGATCGCAGTTGGCCGGAAGCGTACTTGACCCGCACCCGTCGCGGAGCCGGTCACGCAAGCTGGCCAGCCACTTGGGGCTCAGGTCCGGATTGACGGCTACGAGGTAACTATACCGATCGTTGAAGTGCGCGCGACTGATGGTATAAATCGTTCCGTCGGGTGCGATCGCGGGAGCCACGTTCAAGCCGGGACGCTGTGATCCGCAAGGGCGGGTGGGCGGCAGGGCGGACGGCGACGGAGGCCATGGTAGTTGAGTAGGGCTGAAGGTGCTGAAGCAGGCATCCCCGGCAGCAGGGGCACCCTGAGTCAGCCAAGTGAAGGACGAAGCGGCGGTGGAATCGTCCGTCCCTAGCCGGATGAGCCAGGCGCCCGCGACGTCGGTGGACCAGGGGTTATCTTTGGGATCGCCGGTGACGACCAGTTGCAGAGTGTTGTAGAAGATGTTGCCCGCGGAGTCCGCTGTGAGCGGTCCGGCGACGAAGATGTTGGGGTCCACATACGCGAAGGGGTTCAGCCGTGCTGCCACGGAGCCATCGGCGCGATTCAACTTGAAGACCGAGCCGCCGGCGCCCGGCACATACACGAAGGCATTCGCCAGCACGGGATGAAAGACGGGCTCCCACCCTCCCAGAAAGCCGGCGTCCGGCTCCGGGGTCCAGTCGCTCGCAAAGCGCCACTTCTCGACTAACTGCCCATTTTCCCAATGCAAGCGGACCTCGTTCCATACCTGCGAGTCGAACTGATCGGTCTTGAGAAGCATGAATACATCGCCGGCATCTACCAGGGCGGCTTGGTAATGCACCAGCAGGTCGCCGCCCGACCGGTCCTGTTCCTGCGGGACGAAAGGATCGGAAACAAAGTCGGCGAGCTGGCGATTGGGTAGTTGGCCTGCGATTGCGACGTTGCCGCTGTGCTGCGGATTCCGGCCCCATTGGGTCCAGTCTTGAGCCGGCAGGAATGAGGACAGAGCCAAAGCGGCTGGCAAGAAGCGACGCAGGAGCATACCTCGATTATGCGCCGGAACGGTGTGGGTGGAGGATGGACTCTACTGGGTGATGGTGAGCTTGGAGGTGCTCTTCAGGCTGATAACGCCCGTAGGTATATAGGGCACAAGCGGCGTGAATGGATAAGAAACTTGGACATTCACAACGCTGGCCGGCTTGTTGTCGGGTGACCAGGTGGTAGTAACCGTCAGATCGGAGCTAGTGTAGCCGACGGCCTGAGCTGCAACTGCCGCAGTGACAGTGCTGGCAGTGGCAGGCGAGAGACTTGTGCTTCCCCGAACCGCCGCGTAGCGGGTGCCCTCGCGGGCCAGGTTAGACATTCCGTTGTACCACCACACCATTCGACAGAGATCGAGAATGCCAAAGAGCACCATCATGAAAACGGTGATCGTCAAGGCGCCTTCAACCAGGGCGGAGCCGCGTTGGTTTTGGCTCCGATGAATCAAGGGATGGCAGCGCGCGGTCAACGCACCCTCTGCACCGAAACGGCTGAAAGCGCGACCGAGGATGGCACGAATGGATAAGAAAACAGCGTCGTGAATGTGACATTCGTGATTACCTTGAGGTAACTCGGGGGTGTGCTGGTAGTAGTGCACGAACCCGAGGAGCATGAAACCGACGTACCGTCCAGGCATTCGCAATAGTTGGTCGCTGTGGCCCCGACGCCTGAAACATTCGCAGCGTCATTCAATGCAGCGGTCTGCATACCTGTATAGTCGGTGTTGTTTGCCGCGGTTGCCACTCCGTACTGGGTGCCAGCCAGCGCTGCGCCGGAGAGCGTAATGGACGTGTAGAACATCCGGCCCAGGTCCATCGTGCCAAATAAGATCAACAGCAAAAGAGGCAAGGTGAGGGCCAACTCCATCATTGTCGAGCCAGATTCATCTGTTTTGATACGTTGCGTAAATCGCATCTTGACTCTGCCACGATGACGCCGCTTTTTTACAGGCGCACCGCTCGATAGGCTGGAATAATCGTGGTTAATCGTGGCATTACCCGTGAGAGTCAATTTACGACCACCAGGTGCATCCAGTGTTTATCCCCGTATTGCGCGCGAACAGCATATATCCGCATTCCCTGCCGTGAGCGCGCGCGGTCGAAACCTGCCCGCTTGAACCCGACTCTCCCGTCTTCATTCTTAGAATTCCTATCAATCGATTTGGCCTACCCGCATTCCCTCTTACGTTCTTAATCGGCTGAACGCGCTAAAACATGATCGTGTGTTCAGACATTTTGTCCTTATCGGAATTGCTGAGGCGCGTCCCGCCAACGGAGTACTCCTGGTATATACTCATACGTTCACGTCGAAGTTCAGGAGGCACCGACGGCGCTAGTGATCGCGGGCCGTATCTACCCGGAAGTCGACGGCCTGGTGGAGCGGTGACGCGCAAGAACGCGCCCACCGGGCTCGCGAGCGTGGCCGTGGTCGATGTGGGCAATGCATTCGTAATTCCCGGGCGACGCCGATGCGATGACTGCGGCTGGCCGCCGTGCCGAGCGCGATCACTCCCCTACGTTGCAGATGCGGCCGCTGGCAAAGATTTTGGCCAGCATTACGGAGGGCCGATCGTGGTGGTGGTGAATGCGAACCCCTGCGGGTCGTTCTCCGTGGCGGCATTGAGGTTCGCGAAACACTGTGTGGATACGTGTTGATGATGGTACAGCTTTGCGTCAGTCCGAGCTTCAGCAATCCCTGGAGCCGCCGGCCGGCCTCCCCCACCAGAACGCGGCGCAGGTTTCCTCATGCTGCGCGGGATCCCGGCCAATCACCAGAACCCGGGCTGGCCCGTCCAAGCGGCCGCGGAGAAAGATGGGGCCCCATTCCACGCGAAACTGGTCGGGAACAAAACGTCCGCTTCGGGATAGTTTTGGCACAAAGACAGAACGGCTCGGCACAATAACCAGGATCGAAGGCATGCGCTCCGTGTCGCGAAGTTTCGAGAACAGCATACCAGGGAATTACGTACGGACAAGCTGAGCTGTCAAAAAATCAACCACGCGCTCAAAGGGATCGAAGCCGAAGGCGCGTGCGATGGGGGCTCGCAGGTTGGAATTTGCGTTGACGTCATAAAACATCCTGCGGCCGTCCGGGGCTTCCAGATACTCGATCCCGCCGACATCCAATGCACCGGCGCTGATGATGCGCTTACCCGCTTCTACTGCTTCGGCAGGAACCTCTTTGAAAGGATAGAATTGCACGGGGGCAGCGGGGGGCGTCTCCGGCAACGCACATTGGAAGCCGCCCCCTTCCGGATTGCACGCTTCCGAGGGGCAGAGATTGAAGGCTCCGTGAGAAACGACGCGCATGGCATAAAGCAGTTCTCCGTTCAAAAATTCCATGCGGACGATCCCGCGCGAAGTGTCAATGGGAAAGTACTCTTGCAGAGTGAGCAGGTTATCGGGCAGCCATAGGTCGGGACGGTCGCGTAGAACACGGACAAGCTCATCCGCGGATTGAAGCAAATACATGCGAGCCCCGCTACCCCCTTGTTCCGGCTTCAGCAGGGCGGGCCACGAATCGCCCCACGCAGCCAGTGCGGCATCTACGTCGTTGAAAGCGAGCGTGCGCGGGTGCGGGATGCCCAGTTTTTTCATCAGCGCGGCCTGAGTGCTCTTGCTCAACTCCAGGGCAAATGCCCGGGAACCGTTCAACACGCGCGCGCCACCCAGCTCCAAGGACCGCATCAGCGAAAGCGCCAGTGGCACGGCACGGGTGTTGCCACGGACGTAGGCGCTGGGGCTGGCCTGATTGAAATACAGCGGCGCTTCGGGAACCTGGTCTGGGAGGAAGCATCCACGTTTCAGGTCGAAAACTCCAAACGCCACACCGCGACGTTGCAAAGCGGCGAAGAGAGGCTTCTGCCACTCAGGGTGCTCATACAGGATGACAAGGTCGGGAGCCATGCTAGCTCTTCAATTATGTCCCGTCTCATATCGCGTAACCCTCAACATGGAAAGAGCGGAGCAGCTCGGCCGCGGGATGATAACGCTTCGGAGCAGTGATCCAAGGATCAACCAATGGACATTGGGCATACAACAATGCCATTTTCCATGCTTATTGGTGGGCGGCGCGAAGCGGCGCTAAAGTGAGTCACATTTATTTTAGTTTTGTTATCACATTATTCTCTATAACTTAACGCCTGTTTAGTACCGGCCAAGAACACCCTGTTGCTAAATTTGAGGCAGATTGAAGTTGTGCGCGGCGCCTTACCTAAGAGGAGGCGCCTTTTTGTTGGAGTGCAGATGAGCCGCAAGAAACAGGAAGATGAGGAAGAAGAACCTCCCAAGACCCGGAGAGAGAAAATTGCGGCTTTAGTAGAAAGCGTCAATAAGCGCATGGGCACCGCCGACGGTAAGTCGAGCGTAGCAGATTTCATAAGGTTATTAGAGTATCAGCGAGAGATCGAGGCAGAAGAGCAGCCCAGGGAGATGAAGGTAACGTGGTCAGAACCATTGGAGACGTACGACACCGACGAATAATCTACGCTCCCCTGCCATCACAAAAGAGCTTTCATAATTCCACTGCAAGATTCAAGGGATTTTCGGGCCCGGTCGGTTCCGGAAAGAGTCAGGCGCTCTGTCATGAAGCTATCAAACTGAGTTATATCAATGCCGGGAGGTCCGGGCTGGTGGGCGCGCCTAGTTATCCGATGTTACGGGATGCGACGCTGGCGAGCTTCACGGAAATACTCGGCATGAACCGCATTCCTTACGAGTTTAATAAGTCGGAGTCCGTTTTGATCATGAAGGAGACGGGATCCCGAATACTGTTTCGGAGTATCGAGAACTTCGAGTATTTGCGAGGGACCAACCTTGCGTGGTTTGGAGTTGACGAGCTTACTTACGGGCGTGAAGAGGCGTGGCTTCGGTTAGAAGGACGGCTTCGCGATCCCCTGGCAAAAAGGTTGTGTGGATTCGCGGTATGGACTCCGAAAGGGTTCGACTGGGTTTACAAGCGGTTCATTCGAAACCGGGTGGACGGCTACGACACAGTTCTGGCAACACCTTTTGAAAATAAGCACCTGCTCGACCGGGTTCCAGATTTTTATGAGCGGCTGAAAAGCAGCTACGACTCCGTGCTGTTCGAGCAGGAAGCATTGGGCCAGTACATGAACTTGAACGCGGGGGCCGTGTACGGATCGTTCCAAAGGGAACGTAATGTACATGCGCAGCAGTTGAATCCCGGGTTGCCGCTGTCCTGGGCACTGGATTTCAACGTAGATCCGATGAGCTCAGTGGTGGCCCAGAAGGCGGGTGATGAGGTACGAGTGCTGGACGAGATTGTACTGAGCCGGGCCACTACTGAAGAGGCGTGCCAGGAATTTCAGGACCGGTTCCCCAATCACCAGGCAGGCGTGGTGATCTATGGGGACGCATCGGGGGCCCGCCGGCAGACCGCCGGAACGACGGATTACCAAATTATCCGGGAGTTCTTCAGAGCGGCCGGATACCAAAAGATCCAGTTTCGTGTGCCGCCGGGCAACCCTCACGTGAGGTTGAGGGTGGACCTAACCAATGCGATGCTGTATGCAACAAATGGAGACATCAAACTGCGTATGGACCCTCGCTGTAAGGGCCTGATCCAGGATTTCGAAGAAGTCACTTATAAACCGGATAGCCGAATCCTTGACAAAGACAGGGATCCGAAGAGGACCCATTTGTCGGATGCGCTCGGTTACCTGCTATGGCAGGAGTGCCGTCCGCGCGGCGCGTTCGGAGAACAGACAAGGCCGCTATTTTGATAACGCGGAGACTAGCAAAGACGTGGGCATCCACCAATGAAAGGGGGGCGAAGAACGAGCGTGCTGGACATTAATCGCGAACACCCGGAGTATGCCGCGCAGCGGCCGATCTGGAAACAGTACAAAGACATGTATGTGGGGGGCGAGCAGTTCAAGGCGCGCGCCGACCGATACCTGATCCCAAGACAGAAAGAACCCATCAGTGTCTATGGCGAGAGGCTAATCCGAGTCTTTTACGAAAACTATATCGGATCGATCATCGATTGGTACTCCGCCACACTGTTCAGGCGCGAGCCAATCCTTAGTTTCGATGGTGTCAACGAACGAGGCAAGCGCTTCTTCTGCGACTTCACGGATGACTGCGATCTGAAGGGATCGAACCTGACCGATTTCTTCCGGCAGCAGATGATCAGTGCCCTGGTATGCGGAACTAGTCACATTTTGGTGGATTTTCCGCGGGGTAAACCCGCGGTTAACCGCGCAGAAGAAGACGAGAGGGGAAATTCCCGCGCTTACCTGGTGGGCTATTCGAGGGAAGAACTCATTAACTGGAGCCACGACCAGCAAGGTCATTATGAGTGGATCGTGCTTAGGACCGAAACCCTACGCAAACGGAACATTGAAGATTCTGAGTGGGCCAAGGAGATTCAATGGGCATACTACGATAAACACACTTACAAGATTTACGAGCAGACCGAGCGCGCCGGTAAAACAAGTGAAGTTGAAGTGATTGCATCCGGTAACCACGGACTCGCAAAGCAGTCCCGAGTGCCCCTGTTCGACGTGCGCGTGCCGGAGGGCCTCTGGCTGATGAACCGTGCCGGGCTCTTACAACTTGAGCACTTTAATAAGTCCAATGCCCTCGGGTGGGCGCTGACGATGGGCCTGTTCGCTATGCCGGTGGTGTACTCCGAACGCGACTGGAACCAGATTGTAGGGGAATCCTATTACATCCAACTTGGCCCGAATGACCGGTTTGGCTGGACCGAACCGGAAGGCAAAGTGTTCCAAATTGCGACGGATAATTTGACCCGACTCCAGGAAGAGATCTACCGGGTATGTTACTTGACCCAAATGGGCGGGGAACTGTCCGGTTCCGGGAGGCACTCAGGAGTTAGTAAGCAACGGGATTTCGCGGTCACTCAGGAAGTTCTGCGGGCTTACGGCGACTCAGTGAAAGACGCGCTTAAGCGAGTTTTGCGCGCCGTCGAAACGGCCCGAGAAGATGGCCTGGGAATCGGAGTGTCGGGTTTAGATGAATTCGACATCGGCGATTTTGGAACGGAGCTGGACGATGCAGAGAGGCTGCTGAAATTCGGGATGAACTCACCGACCTTGAAGACACAAGTATTCAAGAAGCTTGCACTCAAGTACCTGTGCGATGTGCGCCAGGACGTGAAGGATCAGATAGCAAGCGAAATCGACCTGAGCAACTAACGGGCTTGTGGCGAATGCCATGGCCTGGTCGCATTGAGGAGGCATATGGAAGAACAACATAAAGACCGTCCCGATCTACGATCGATCATTCGGAGCGCGGTGGAAGAGTTTGTCCGCACCGAACAGGGCCGAGCCGAACCGGCTTATAAAGCGGAATTGGTCGACGAGCGAAAGCGCCGGGAGCAATTGGAACAGCGTGTAAACGAGCTTGTCCAGGAGAATCATCGCAGCCGCCAACTGGCGGATGAAGCAGACCGCAGTGCAACGATTCGTGCGGAACTGCAGAAGTTAGGAGTAGTGAAGGTCGACCTGGCGTACCGGTACGTGCGGGACGACGTGCAGCGGGCAGAAGATGGCCGGCTGATAGCGAAAGGCGATAACGGAACTTTGCCTCTGAAAGACTACCTATCGCAGTTTGTAAACGATAATCCCGAGTTACTCCCAGCGAGAATAGCCGGCGGCTCGGGTATGACTTCGGCGCAAAAGACGGCGCCGACTACTGGCGGAATCGATCTGGACAAAATTCGTCCGGGGATGAGTCCGGAAGATTTAGACCGGGCCCGCCAGGAAATCTCGCGATTGGCCAATCAGACCATGCGAGGTCAGTAACAAAGCTTGAGCGAACGCCAAGAAAGTGCGCTTCGGGCTCGTGATGAGAAGTAAGACAAAAGGAAGAGATAGATGCCAGCAATTACATCAGCAAACGTCGCGAATGCGATCGTGAAGTTAGTAGCAGTAGATGCCCTGCCTGCTCTCATGAGCAACCTGGTTATGGGCAACCTGGTAAATCGGGATTATGAGCCGACGTTGGCCCAGGCGGGCGACACGGTGAATGTACCGATCCCGGCGACCCTGGTGGCGAACAACATCGCGGAAGGCGGAACGGTACAAACGCAGAACCCCAGCCTGGGAAACGCGCAGATCGTTCTTAATACCCACGCGGAGGCAACGTTTCAGATCCCGGACGTGACCAAAGTCCTGGCTGTGCCGGATCTTCTTCGGCTTTACATGCAACCCGCCGTGGTGGCATTGGCCGAAAAGATCGAGGGTGACCTGTTGAACTTGTATTCGCAGTTCACATCGAATGCCCCTGTTGGGATTCCGGGCACGCTGCTTACCGAGGAGACGATCGACGCAGCCGAAACCGCGTTGTTCCAGGCGAAGATTCCGGCGCGAGCTCCGAAATACCTGATCGTGGATTCGGCCGGCTACTCCGCGCTTCGTCAGATCCCACGGTTCAGCGAATTCTACTCGGCTGGCGAGGCTGGCCTGCGTGCCCTGATCGACGGTTCGGTCGGAAAGATGAAAGACTTTTACATCTTCCGCTCGCAACTGGTTTCAAAGACAGGGAGTGGTCCAGTGACCACGCATAATCTGGCGTTTGCCAAGGATGCGATTGGTCTGGTGGTTCGCCGATTACCGCAACCTCTGATGGGAACAGGAGCAATCGCGGAATACGCAGAAATGGGCAACTTCGGTATCCGTGTGGTGATGAGCTACCAGCCCAGCACACTAGCACAGCAGTTCACCGTGGATGTGCTTTACGGAGCGGCGGTGCTGCGCAACAACTTCGCGGTGCAGGTGAACGGCTAGCCTGCGCACGTACACGAAGCCGGTGCGCAGAGTGCCGGCTGCAACTTTTCAGGGTAACGGATGAAGCGCACCGGATCGGCGCGCTTTGAGCGAGGAGTGGAGATTTATGGATCTTAAAGTCTTTTATCAAAAGCTGCGGAACTTAGAGCAGGAGATCACCGGCAATCATGTGGTGGTGGTAAGCCTTGAAACACCAGATGGAGGAAAGCCTGGTATCAGGACCGAAGTGACCAGGGAAAATGCAGCCAGAACAATCATCGAAGGCCGATGTCGCTTAGCAACAAAGAGCGAAGCGGCTGACCATCATAGACAATTTGGCCCGGAAGCGAAATAAGAGAACAACGGCCATGAGCTTACTGATAGATGGACTAGTTAACAGCACGCAAGACCTGCGAAATTATGAAAACAGCATCCTGGAGGTAGCCAGTTCGGAGAATGTTGACTTATCTGGAAAGATGGCTTTAGCACAGGATGAAATTAGCATCCAGATTCTGCATTTTCTCCTGAAGCAAGAGGCTACGGAGTCCACGGCGGTTCCACCTGTGCTTTTGGGCCAAAGCACTCGGCGCCGTCTAGGGGTGTCGGACGTTACCGTTTCGCCAGAGTTGAAGCGGTGGCTCGCACTCAGAACGCTACAACTGGCCTACGATGATGCTTCGAGCAATCAACTGAACGATCGTTACGGTGCCAAGCTGATTCGGTACGACGCCTTGGTTCAAGCTGCCGCGTTAAGCTACTTCGAAACAGGTGTGGGCGTCGCAATTGACCCTGTCGGCCGGGCTGCAGCTCCGAAGCTGGAGTTGATCGGTGGAGCCGGGAAGGCGACAACTTTCTTCTTACGCACTTCTTGGATTAATCAAGCTGGGCAGGAGGGTCTAGCAAGCGAATTGGCTTCTTTTTCAACGAAGGATGAGACTCAATTGATGGCGACCTTAACAGTAGCGCCGATAAACGTGACCGGATGGAATGCTTACGCCGGGTACACACCAGATGAGCCGACCCTACAAAACGATGCACCTATTCCGGTTGGAACATCGTGGACAGCACTCTCCGAGCTGAGGTCGGGTCGCAAGCCTGGCAACGGACAAATAGCGGATCGCTTCATCGTCAGCAATCAAACGCTGCTGCGAGGTTGAGATGGTATTAGTCGCAAGCACAGTAACTGAGAAGCTCCGTTCCATTCTGGCGGGGGATGAGGGCGTGCGCGCCACCCTACCAGTAATCGACGACTTAGAAAGCGTGAACCTGCCTCCGTTCCACGGAAAGCAGGTGATTGCCCAAAACGCGTCGCCGGAACTAACTGAACACACGTCGGGAAGTAAATACCCCATCTTATACGTGTATTGCAGCAAGTTGCTGAACGTGCTGCGTGAGAAATTCCGTACTTTTTCGGGCGAAGCTCACATGACGGTGGAGGTCAGAGTTTCGCAAGACCGGCTTGATGAACTCGAGAGCAGGGTTCATATGTACGTGGATGCAGTGCTCCAAGTGCTGAATGAGAATCGCGGCAATTGGGGCGACGGAGTCTTTTACGGCGGGACTTATGAAGTGGTTTACGGAGCTGCGAAGCACGGAGGCCGCAACTTCATCCAAATCGCGAAGATCACCTTAGCGATAGAAATCAGCGTCAGTTAGGGGGGCAGGCAGGAACCTGCGTTGAGAATGGCTTATATTTCATCAAATAACAACCGATTTTATGTCGCGATCGAGGACGCTTACGGAAAAGCGGCACCAGTTACAGCAGAGAACCGTATCCCAGCCGTTAAATTCGGCGTGAAGCATCGTCCCGAGAAGACTCAACGAAAAGACAAAACAGGAACGCGGACGTTCTTAGGGGATCCGAGCCCGCTTCGGAATACGACGACGTTCTCCCTGAATAGCTACATGGCGAACTGGAACGATCAGAGCAAGCAGCCTGCGTACGGACCTCTTTTTGAAGCTTGTCTGGGTTCCCCAGCTATGCTTTCGGCCGGCGGGGCAACGAGTTCTTCTATCGATCCATCCCATGTGGTGTTTGCAGGAGCGCACGGACTCGCTCCAGGCCAGGCGATCAGTGTTGGCGACGACCTACGCTTTGTCATGGCGGTGGTGGATGCTCAAACGGTACAGCTGAATGCCCCGCTAAGGGTGCCAGTACAGGCCGGAACCGTCACGGGACCTACAGCGACTTACAAGCCCGCCGCAGACCTGAAAAGCCTTACCGTTTATGACCGATGGAATCCCGCTGGAGCGGTTCAGCGGTTGGTGTCTGGCGCTGCGGTGAACGAGCTTAAGATTCACATCAACGGAGATTTTCACGAATTCGAGTTCACGGGAGGCGCCGCGGACGTAATCGATAGCGCGAGCTTTGAGAGCGGGCAGGCCGGTCTCACTGCGTTCCCCGATGAACCGGGAGTTGAGCCTCTGAACTATTCGATCATCCCGGGGCATCTCGGGCAAGTGTGGCTGGGGAACGGCCCCGAGAGTTTCTGCACGCT
>JBBSHP010000051.1:0-12250 GCA_038232555.1 Bryobacterales bacterium | reverse complement strand
ATCGTCAAGCCGGGCGGGAATCCGGATCGCATCGAGCTTGCATTCAGTGAGCCGGTCAAGCTCGATCATGGAGATTTGATCGTGGCCGGTCTTCTTCAACATAAACCCACGGTCCTGCAAGACGGGATTCAGATTGAGGCTGGCTATCACATCACCGAATCAGGCCGTGTGCGTGTGGATTTGGGAGAATATGACCGGTCCCGTGATCTGACGGTAGATCCTGTCCTTGAATTCTCTAGCTATCTTGGCGGCCCTGGAGACGATCACGGCACCGGGGTGGCGGTCGATTCGGTTGGGAACGTCTTGATCGCTGGCGGAACTCAATCACCTGCCAGCCCAACTCTTAATCCTTTTCAGCAGACGAATATCGTCGGGTCCCAACCGTTTGTACTCAAACTCTCAGCAGACGGTCAACACGTTATCTACTTCGCCGTGATCTCATCCCAAGGTTATGACATGGCGAACGCACTGGCGCTTGATAGCTCAGGCAACCCAATCGTGACCGGTAGCACCGTATCGGCGAAGTTCCCACTCAAGAATGCCTTTCAAACTCAGTTTACCGCCTTCTATCCGACTGGATTTGTCACAAAATTCTCGGCTGACGGAAAGTCGCTCGTCTTCTCAAGTTTTCTTGGTGGGTCGGTCGGCGATACACCCAATGCTGTAATCGCGGATAAGGCAGGTAATGTGTTTGTAGGCGGCCGGACGCAATCTAAAGATTTCCCTGTGAAAAATGCATTTCAACCCCGGTTTGCTGGGGGCTATGAAGACTGGTTCATCACAAAGATTTCTCCATCCGGCGAATTACTTGCTTCTACATACCTGGGCGGCGGCGATGGTGCTTACGAAGGCTGCTACGGCTTGGCAATGGCTCCGGATGGGACTTTATTGCTCGTTGGAAATTCCAATGCTCCGGACTTTCCGCTTAAGCGTGCTTTTCAGACCACGCCTAGCCCTAGCGGCTTCACAACTGCTTTGTTGGTCAAAATGACAGCAGATCTCCAGACGATCATCGCGTCCACGTTTATCGGGGGACCAGCGTACGGATTAGCCAGGAGCGTAGCAACCGATTCCACGGGTAACATTTGGATCGGTGGAGCGGGGGGGCCAAACTTTCCGACGACTCCCGACGCAGTTCAGCGGGTCACGGAATCCGGCGGCGGTAATCTGTTGGCGGAGATTGATTCAAACCTTCAGGGCCTTTTATACGCGACTTATTTGGGGAGCGGGGCGTATTCGGGCGTCACAGGCGTTGCTATCGACAACGCCGGGTTCATCTATGTTTCGGGTTCGGCCGGAGCGCCGGATGTTCCGTTCAAGAATGCGCTGCAGAACTGGAGAGGCGGCGGTATCCGGAACGCCGATTGTTTCGTGGCGAAATTCGCCTCATCGCGCGCTCTGATATACGCGACACCACTAGGTGGAAGCGGGACCGAATTCTGCCGTCCCCTGGTGGTCGATAACAGTGGAAATGCGTACACAGTGGGTGACACAGCCTCTTTTGATTTCCCGGTTAAAAACGCTTACCAAGCGTCGTATGGCGGCGGTGGAGATGCCTTTGTTATGAAGATCTCCGACAATACTCCCGCTCCCCAATCGCCACTGAGTGTTTTGCCCCAGCAGGTCATATTTCGATTCACTCAGGGCGGCTCCTCTCCGCCTCCGCAAACCGTAAAGGTTAGTGGTGGTGCTTTCTCCAGTGCTGCGAACGCACCTTGGCTCGCGGTTTCTGGAAACGCGCCGAACGTCATAGTTTCCGTAAACCCAGGTTTGTTGACGCCTGGTACTTATAGCGGCACCGTGACACTTACGCCCTCTGCTGGAAGTTCAGCCACAATTGACGTGAGTCTAACCGTGCTTGCACCCATTCCGGTTTTGATTTCCATCGATCCGGCGCTTATCGCCATCGGCTCTGATGACTCACTAATCGTTATCCACGGGTCCGGCTTCGCGAATAATTCAACGGTGCAGGTAGATGGCATACTTTGGACTATCACGCCTGTCCAATTCTTAAGCAGTACAACTCTAACATTTAGTATGCCGGCGACATACTTTTCCATTGCGTACAATCACCCCATCGCAGTACAGAATGCTCAAGCCGTACTCTCAAACGCGCTGTCGATTGCTGTCGGCGCGCCCGGACCAAGTTTTACCGAAGCTTCCGTGGTCAATGCGGCCAGTTTTGATCGCGGCGCCGTAGCTCCAGGCGAGATCGTTACGATATTCGGAACGAACCTGGTTAACACCGTCACCTTTGACACTTTACCGGGTACGATTGTGTACTCATCTGCCAACCAAATCAGCACGACTGTTCCGTATGCGATCACTGGGCCGAAAACGACGGTTCGAATCGGATCGTCGGCTCCGGTCAGCTTGGATGTAGCGCCCTCCGCGCCAGGGATCTTCGCCGCTGTCTCGAACGGCGATGGCACGCTGACGCTCTATGCGACCGGCTGCGGCGCGCTCACCCGAGATGCCCTTCCACTGTGCCAGTTGCCTATTTCGGCAACGATCAATGGTGAGCCCGCTCAGGTCCTGTATGCCGGCAGCGCGCCTGGGTTGGTCGAGGGAGCCAACCAGATCAACATAGCCTTGCCGAGCGACATCGGCTCTGGCCAGATCGGTATTGTGCTGACTGCCGGGAACGCATCGAGCAAACCATTTTCGTTTACATTGCCATGAAATTCATTGGGGCCGGGGCCGTCTTTTGCTCGATCAGCGCGATGTCCGCGCAGATCCCCGCCTCGAATATAGTAATCGGAGCGGGGTACGCGCTTCCCGCTCCCGTCAAGGTAGCGCCGGGAGAGGTTCTGACCTTTTTTGTCCAGGGAGCCGGGAGCAAACTCACTCAAGCCGTGCGAGTGCCGCCGGGCGCAGAGTTTCCTACATCGCTGGCGGGCATTTCGGTTAACCTCGACGGTCATGCCGTTCCGATAATTGAGGTCCGCCCGGTCTCTACTTGTCCGGGCAACTCTCCCCAGTCGCTTTTTCCGCAGCCGCCATGCAGCGGCGGAACTCTGGCTGCCATCACGGTCCAAATGCCATACGGCTTTCTCGGTTATTGCGGCTCGCAATGCGGACTCGGTCCCACTTACACGTTGGCACCAATGTCATTGTGGGTGTCTGAGAATGGGTCTGCCGGCGCTATGATCGAGCTCACGCCATTTTACAGTCAGGTCCATATCCTGACCCGGTGTGACACGGTACTTGCGAATCCCGCGAGCCGTTTCAACGAGTCAGGGTTGCCGTGTCTCCCGCTGGTGACTCACGCCGATGGATCGCTTGTCTCGGTACAAAGCCCGGCTAAGCCAGGCGAGGAGATCGTCGCTTACGCGACGGGTCTCGGCGCGACGGACCCGCCCGTTGACGCGGGGAAAGTTGTGTCCAGTTCATCGCCCACGGCGCATTCGTTTCAGCTGGACTTCAATTTTCGGGTGAATGCCGGTCCGGCCAAGCCGTACCTGTTTCAGTTTCCGGTTTTCACCGGGCTTACACCTGGGTACGCCGGGCTTTATCAGATCAACTTCGTCGTGGCGAAGCCTCCTGCGGGCTTGCCGCCCTGCTCGCCTGGCGCCCCCGACAGCGGGTTTCAGTCGAATCTTACCGTGAGCGTGGGCGGTCCGTATGGGGAGTCCTATGACGGGGCCGGCATTTGCGTGAGCGTGCCATGAATTCTTCGGAGATGTTGAGAATGGATAATCGGACAATGGTAACGATGCGTCCGTTACGCGCGTGCCTGACTCTCGCGATCGCTGCCACCTTTCCAAGCAGCTTCGCTCAGAAAGCGCCCGCGATCCAATGGGTGAAACAGCTTGGCGGCTCGGGCCAAGTCTCCGCCGTTGCCAGTGCAACGGATGCGCAAGGCAATCTCTACCTCGTCGGGAACACCTCATCCCTCACCTTTCCGGTAGTGAACGCCGCGCAGCCGCAACCGGGAGGCTCGCCTCTGGTGCGCATCGATTCCGGCGGGCCACAATCCCTGCTCGACCCGCTGCTTACGAACGCCACCAAGTTTGCAGCCGATCCCGAAAACGCGTCTACTCTTTACGCCGGAGCGGCGGGCGCGCTCATACGCAGCAACGATTCGGGCGCGAGCTGGTCCGTGGTGGATACCTTTCCGCCGGTCTCCATCATCACCTCCATCACCGTGGATCCGTCCAATAGCAATGTGCTCTACGTTAGCGCTAACGCGGATGGGCTTTTCCGCAGCGCCGACGGTGGCGCGACCTGGGCCGCGCTGAATCAAGCGATCCCTCCGGCGGTGAACAATACCAACTTCTACGTGAATCAGGTCTGGGTCGATCCGGCGCAATCTTCCGTCCTATTCGCCACCACCTCGTCCGGCCTGGTCCGCAGCCAGGATTCCGGCGCCAGTTGGCGCGTGGTGCTGGTGAACGATGTCACCTCCAGCCTCGTGTTCGATCCCTTCACGCCCGGGATAATCTACGAATATGGCGCAGGCCGAACCGGCTACGCGTTTAAGAGCACTGATGATGGCCTCACCTGGACCCCGCTGCCTTCCGCGCCGCAATCGTATCCCGGCCAGTTGATCGCCGATCCCTTTCATGCCGGAGTTCTGTACTTCAGCGCTTCGCCGGGGATTTTCCAGTCCGTGGACGGCGGCGCAACCTGGACATTAAAGCTAGGCAAACCGTCCGGAAGGATTGCCGCTGATCCGGCTCAACCCGTGCTTTACGCGACGCTCGGAGCGGAAGGCGTTGTGGTTCGCAGCACGGATGGATTCAGCACTTACCAGACGCTGATCGGGATTCCCGCCACGGAGATTGTGCCGCTGGGCGGTCAGCTATTCATCGCTGGCCCCCCCTCGACAGATCTGTTCCTCGTCAAGTTGGACCCTCAAGGCAGCATCGTCTACTCGACTTATTTGGGAGGGAGTGCGTCGGACTCGGCCGCGGGCTTGGCCCTAGGCGCCGACGGCAGCGTGTTTGTCACGGGATCGACAGCCTCTTTCGATTTCCCAGTCACCAATGGCGCGTATTTGACGACGCCGCCTTCCGGGACCGGACGCGCGTTTGTCCTCAAGCTCAACTCGGACGGTTCGCTTGCGTGGTCCACGTACTTTGCCGATGCCCGCACAACGCCCTTGGGAATCGCGGTGGACTCGGCCGGCAGCGCGTATGTGACAGGTGCTACTTACGGCAACTTACCGGTCACTGACGGAGCTTATGAGACGACCTATCAACCCGTCGGTTGCGGGGGCCCCGGCAGCATTTTCTGCCCGCCACCGAGCACAGCCGCTTTCCTGACCAGGTTCACGTGCGACGGTTCGGCGCTGGTCTTTTCCACTTACGTCTTCAAATACAAAGGCAACCCCGCTTTCTTCAAAGGCGCCGCGATCGCGCTCGATTCCGCCGGCAACGCCTATCTCGGAGGCATCGGGGCGGTGTTCCTGATGAGCTCGGGCGGTAGCTCGCTGCTGGGCGCGAACGCTCAGAACGGCGCTCAGATAAGCGCGCTCGTACTCGATGCTCAAAACAACGTATTTGCCACGGGTCAAACAACGGGCGCGTTCACGGCCACTCCTGGCGCTTTCCAGACCGCTCCGCAGCCCCCCGCGCCGGCATTGCCGGGTCAGGGAAACGCGCCCGACGCGTTTATCACCCATTTCGACAGCACCCTTTCGCGCATCGTTGCAAGCACTTTGCTCGGGGGCGAAGCACGGATGCCGGACAGAGCATCGCGATCGACCCGACGGGAAATGTAGTGCTGGGGGGCACAACCACCTCGAAGGCGTTTCCTACGCGTGCTCCATTGCAGGCCGCGTTTTCGGATTATTCGGGATTCGTGGCCACGCTCGACCCTAGCCTCTCGATGCTGCTCTTCTCGTCCTACATCGGAGACAACCGCTTCTTCGGCGTGCGCGCCGTGGCTTCGGACGGCGGCAGCGACGTGCTGCTGTTTGGGTCCACGCTCGTTACAGGGAGTTCCTTCTGCCTGCCCACTCCGTGTAATCTCAGCGCCGGGCCGGCCGCTTTTGTGAATAAGATCGCGCTGCCCGCCGCTCCCCGAATTCGTCTGGACGCGGTCCTCAACACGGCCAGCCAGTATGCCGTACCGCTCTCGCCCGGCGAGTCGATCGACGCGGTCGGTTCGGGCTTCGAGTCCGATACGCAACTGCTGCTCAACGAAACTCCGCTCGTAATCCTCGCGCGCGCTGCCGGACGCCTGACTGCGAGGGTTCCCGCCGACATGGCGACAACGGCACCAGCGCGCATTACCGCCGTTTCATCCGGGAGCAGCTCCAACGCGATCCTGCTTCCAACGGCCCAAGTTTCGCCTGGGATCTATTCGGTGGACGGCAGCGGCGTGGGCCAAGGCTACATTTTGAATAGCGACGGCACCCTCAACTCGCCGGACAATCCGGCCACGGTCGGATCGGCCATTACGATCTTCGCTACCGGCGTGGGCGCCTACACACTCGACGGTCCTTACGCCGTCACCGCCCAGCCTGTATCCGTATTCGTCGATGGATTTTACGCAGACGGTATCTCGGCCGATATTCGGGACGGCAAGTATGCCATCTCCGTCTACATCCCGGACCCCTCAAAACTCGCGGATCAGAACCCCAATCTGCTGAATTTCAAGATGCCGCCCCAGGTGCCGGTGCTTGTAGTGGTGGGTCCGGTTCTGAAGCAAAACCCGGCTTACTCCGTCAGCCACAGCCAGTTAGGCTTGGCGCTTTCCGTCAAGTCTCCCTAGCGTCTTCGCTGGTTCAGCTCAGCCACAAACCGCGCGTGTTGTTCGGAGGCCAAGCCGTCTTCCAGGCACAGTCAAGAGCCGGGTCCTGGCGGAAATCACAGGGATCAACGTACCCGCAGGCCAACCTCCCAACACACATATGGGTCAGCCCTTGACGCGCTCGACATTCCGGAGTGCTAAGGCATTCAGGGCTACTCGGCATACAACTCGTTGAAACTTCGGTTGTCCGCCTTGACGCTACCAAAGAGAAGTTTTTTCGGCGATTCGCTCATCGCGGTTTTTAGCGGCCGTGACCCCGGTTTCGAATTCGCTCCGTTTGGTTTGTAAGGGGCTGGCGATCAAGAGTCGCCGCAGCCTCTACAAGTGCCTTTTGATAGCGGCCCAGCCAACCACTCCAGCCGTCCTCTTGAGGAATGATTCCGCGCCGAACGAGCCGTTGCGCGGTTTCCTGTAGGTGACGTCGGTTACGCAAGATCGCCTCCGAATTCTCCATCTCCTCGATTTCCAGCAGCGGGTGACCTTCTGAGAATAGTTTGCGAAGCCGAATAAATGCATTGGTTCGAAGTCCGCCTCGATGCCGTGCCGCTTCCATTTCCGGCGTGTAGTAGATGTAGTGAATGCGCCCGTCTGTCCCTTCGAGCATGAGGTAGCTACGACCGGCCTGGCGTCCGGTCTCCTCCTCCCCATGGACTAAAATCCTGCCTTCTACTGAGGTGAGGCGTCGAAGGTCGAGCACTACCAGGGGTAGTCGCTCATCCGATATCAAGACTCCGCGCGCTGCCAACATTTTCTGGCGGTCAGCGCTTCTCTGCATGGCTCGGAGGACATTCTCGAATTCGCGGCGCACCCGCCAAGTATTTGGACCGGCGGGAGCGGCCAGCCCCATCCCTTCAAGTACCATCAGCCGTTCGGCGGTGTGTTGCTCCAGCAGTCGCGCACCTTGGCCGAGTCCGGCTCGGCTTGGGTCCTTCGTGACTGTGAAGAATGGCGAGTCCCGTTCCGCAACTTTTCCGGCATCGCGGGCAATGATGCGGTCGAGCGAAGTGCAGTGGTGCTGATGTACCTCTCGGCGTTGAGCTACGGCGGCATCCATCTCGGTACGATGACCGAGCTGGCGAGTGCAGAAATCCTCGGCAATCGCCCGGATGCCCAGTTTGATGTAGTCCCGGTCGAAATGTAGTGGGCGTCGCCCCGCACCGATTCCCCGGAGCGCGATATGCACGTGTGGGTGCTCCGTGTTGTAGTGGGCGACCGCCGCCCATTCGAGCGGGGCACCAAGGTCTTTTTCCATCTGTGAAACCAAGTCGCGAGTCAAGCGCTTCAAGTCGGCTCTGTCGCCGAATTCAGGGGATAAAATGAGCTTCCAGAGGCGTTCATCACCTGCCTTCTGCCAGCTTTCGAGTCGCTCGGCGATGTCGACCGATTCTCCTCGCTTGTCGAAGCCGACTGCCTTGGGATCGCCGTCGTGAGTAGCGCTTTCACGGGCCAGATAACGGCCGTGAGCTCGCCATTGGCCGGAGGTGGTGTTTTTCGAGTAGATGACGCGTACCGCACACCGTTGGTTGTACGAGTGGGCGCGCTTCGGACTAGCCCCGGTCCTGGACTGGTGCTTCCGTGTGCTGCTCATACGGGCGTGATGCATCAGGATTTTGTACGCTGAGGCCCATGCCGCACGTTCGCTTCGCGCGGGCGGCTTCCGAGGTCGAATTCGGAACTCTCGTTCGTCATCCTTCGCCACGGTTCACCAAATTCTGCATCGCATCTTGCGAATCCCCAACCATCGCTTGACCGGCGCTCTTGAGCAAACGTTCATGGCGGCTTCGCGCCCGCGCGACGGCTGCCTCCATTGCTTCTCCACCAGGCTCGGGCACGCAGGTGAGTAATACCTTGGCCAAGCTATCCACGAACGCGAACAAAGCCTGCTGTGTTCTCGCAAGCCGGAAGACTTCTCGTCTGACTTGCTCGACGCTAGCTGCGAGGCGATCTTCCGCCCCGACGAGTTCCTCGGTGCGACCCGACAATTCTTGTTTCACAGCGTTGCGGATAAATGCGGTGGGTGATGAAAAGCCGCGCTTCCGCGTTGCTTCCTGAATTTCTTTGTCCGCAGTCTCGGAGAATCGGATCGCTCGCTGGGCCATTAGGGGCAGCGCCTCTCACTTGTTAGGGAATGAGGACAGCGGTTTGGGACGCCTTGGAACTCCCAGATTGAAGGGCGCATCCCAAACGGGATGCACGCCCTCTGAAATGCACCCCGCCCTAACCCCAAATCGAGCAATAAGAACCCAACCAAAAAACGCGGGACCGCATCCCAACCCTTTATGTTCCACTACAGGGTTTTTGGCTGTCTGGGACTGGTCTTCATTGGGGTCGGTGTTGCAATCTGTTGCACTCTGTTCACAAACGGTTGCACTCTCATGGGGGCGGCCAAAAGGATTGCAGACTGTTCACAATCCGTTCGCAAACCGTTGCACACTGCCAAAAGGGGCGCGATTCGGTGTCCCGACCGGTCCCCGCCATTCCCTTCATAGGTGAGGGAGCAATCCAGGCAACGCCGATGGACACAACTCCGCAGCCGCGCCGAAAGAAATCAAGATCGGACCTCGTCCACTTGCGCTCCCTCCCTTCGACCCAGCCCGCGACCAAGATCGGGCAAGTGGCCTGGGCTTGGGGCGAGATTGAGTCTGCCCTGACAGCCGGCATGAAACTCAAGGAGGTCTGGGAAGCGGCGAGCCGCGATGGACTGGTGATGTCATATGCGCAGTTTCGCGTCTACATATCCCGGCTCCGGCGTCGTCGTCAACGATCAGCCGAGAATAAACCGCAACCGCCGCCCGCAATCGCAAATGACGCTACCAGCATGCCAGCATCATCACAGGCCGATCCGTTCAAAAACTTGCGGGAACTGCGGGAGAAAAAGAAGCAGTCCGGATTCGAATACGACCCGTTTTCGATTAACAAAAACCTGATCGATTGAGAGGTGCATCATGACAAAGCAGGAGATAAGCACGAACGGAACTCAAGCATCCGTGCACGTAGTGTTGCAGGGGAAGGGCGGCGTCGGAAAGAGCTTCGTCTCGGCAATCCTGGCGCAATACTTTCGAACGAAATCAGCGCCGGTACACTGCTTGGATACCGATCCGGTCAATGCGACGTTCGCACAATACCGGATGCTGGAGGCTGAGCACCTGAAGGTTCTCCGGCGCGGAACGGTCCACGAGAAGCAGTTCGATGCGCTCGTAGATAAAGTCTGCCGCGGTGACGGCGTGTTCATCGTAGACACGGGAGCCACAACCTTCGTGCCGCTCTGGAATTACATTCTGGAAAATGAGATCCTCACCTTCTTCCAGACCCACGGTCGCAAAGTGTTCGTCCATTCGGTCGTGACCGGCGGCCAGGCGATGAGCGATACGCTAAACGGTTTGGAACGGCTGGCGCAAACCACGTCTGAGAAGAACGTCATCGTCTGGCTGAATGAATACTTCGGCGAGGTTACGAAAGATGGAAAAGCCTTCGAGGAGTTCAAGGTCGCCGAGGAATACGCGCCCAAACTCGTCGGTACGGTGCTAATCCGCGAAAGAAATCCGCACACTTACGGCGATGATGTGCGCCAAATGCTGGAACGCCGGTTCACCTTCGACGAAGCGATCCAAAACGCGGACTTCTCCCTTGTGTCCAAGCAGCGCCTTGCAATTTTCCGCCGCGAGATCTTTGAGCAACTCGATCAGCTGGTGATCGCGTGACCCAATGCCCAATGCAAGCGATTCGATCGACATACATCGTCTCATCGCGGAAGTCGCGGCGCGTCACAATCTCTTCTAAAACCAAGCGATCCGGCAATTGCCTTGGTCACGATGAATCAGCTCATTCTGGACGCCGCCGTCGAGGCCGTTAACGACCAGATTCGCGTAACGATCGCGGAATTTCAATCATCTATTCAAAAAGCAGAGAAGCGGGCGGGAACCATGTTGGCGAAATCAGTAAAGGAATCGACGGTCCAGATGCAGGAGGGCTTGAAGAGCGATATTCACGTCGCTGGCCTGAAAGCGCGCGAGATTGTGCATCTGGTGAACGAGGCGCATCGCCGCCCGGCGCTGATTCGCTGGTCCGCGCTCGGATTAGTGGCCGGCGTCTTGCTATTCGGCGGCGGCTTTTGGCTGGGGACGTTGGCGCATTAGAGGTGGGGTATGTGGATTTTGGTTTTCCTGTTGGACTTTCTCGGACGGAAGAACTTCCTGCGTTTCCTCGCGGGATGGGTTCTGATAATGCTCTTCTTCCTGTACTGCTTCGTATATGAGGCATTCGACCGGCCACAACCGACAACAGGGCGCGATGATCCCGCACGTGCAAAGTCCGGTTGTAGGCTCAGCGCCTGTGTCCGCTTCGAACCGCTAACGTCCACGCTCGGTCGCTGCCAGCGCCTTCTTGATTGTCCGGGCTACGTAATCATCCTGCCGTCGTTCGTTCCCTTTGTGCGACAGATCGCGCGAACGGATCGCGTTATCAACGTCTTCTGGGCTGATGCCATGCGATAAGGCATAGACGGCGTAAGCAAGATCGACTCGCGTTCCATCTCCGCCGTAGCGACCGTCTGCGCGGAACGCATCAATGCTCTTTAAATCCTGCGGGCAGATCGCGCCCCCACGGGCGAGTTGCCTGCTCCTCAAAAATTCCCGCTCGGAATTCCGTAGTTCAAGCTCGCTCTTCACGGCCGCCAGGAACCGCCCCGCTTCGGGATAGACTCTCCCGGCAGCCTCGACCAAACGAACAAACGGGTACAGCCCTGTGCTGGCGTCCAGATATTTACTCTTCCTGCGAGGCGCCCGAAGTGCCGCCAGTCTGCCGCGCCGCGATCACCGTCGAATTTCTCGGCCAACGCACGCGCGGCTGCCGTGCTTACTTCCTTGCTGAGTTGTTCGGGGTGCTTCAGCCAGGCTTGGAAATTGCCCGGAGACGTTTCCACGATGACTGCGGGTTCGAAGCCTGCCTCTTTCATCGCCGCAACTGCATCGATCGTCAGATCATCGACCATGCTCAGATCGTGCTCACCCTTGGGCCGGACGTAGATGTTCCGTCCGTCGCGATTCTGGTGGCGCAACCACGGCACGGATTTAGCGATCGCCCCGGAGTCCCAAACACGCGCGATCATGACCGATTCGCCTGCTCCGGCATTTGGGTTGTAAAGCCCAACTTCAAAATGTTCGGAACCCATTGCCGCGACTTGTTCTTGGACTGCGGCGGCGGTCTTACCGGCTGCCCCGTTTGATTGACGCCAGCTCTCAGAAGAACTATTCATCCTACGGTACAGTCCCTAATGAAAAGGAAACGGAGGTGACTATCCGGGACAGACTGTCGGTTTTAATCTTTTACTTGGCAGGGCGGCCACCGGGGTCTTCGGCAAGCGCGCCAACTCTACGCTGGGCGACTGATCGTTACTTAGAGGTGCTTTTGGCCGCTAAACATCTTCGCTATGCGCGAACTGATGGCACCTACATCGCTGTCGGCTTCGATTCCGTTATCCACATTGACTAGT
>JBBSHP010000050.1:0-12289 GCA_038232555.1 Bryobacterales bacterium | reverse complement strand
GGCCGAGGAGGTTACCCTGGCTGGCATTCGCATGTACCGTGTAACCGGTGAAGATCCCGGGCGCATTTCCAGTCGTACTATTTGGCTTGAAGGAGGATGCATAGAGGTCGAGTCGGTCCATCAGCGGCTCGAATTATCGGGCAAGCTAGGCGGGGTCACGACGACCAAACTGGATTACCTGCATTTGTCCGAGCCCCCACCGGAGCTCTTTGTTGTCCCTTCAGCCTACAACGAACAGTCGGAGGCGGAAGTCGCAGCCAAACTATACGCGGCCGATCCGCGTAAGATGCCTCCCCAGTTAGTTCAAAGGCTGAAACTGTACCGTCGCCTTGGGCCTGGGCCTGGCGGCCAAGCGGAAGGCTTCGTCAAGAGCCACGGGTTCACCACTCCGGACCCTCTGTTGGCTTCGATGAAGATCAACTTGCAGGATTCGCAGGGAGAAACCAAAGTATCGCCGGGTCCGGCGTATATCTACGAAGTCAGCGTCACATTCGAGCCTCTTGGCCCCAATTTGGGCAAGCGGCCTAGCCGCACTCTTAAAAACGTTTACGCCCGCAATGCTGAGGGTATCCGGGTGTGGGGTGTCGAAGAGCCTATGTTCGTCGGCCGAGGCTGGTTTTTCCGGGAGCTGACTTATCCAGAAGGAGCCAAGCGGATAGCTGTGGATTTAGCTCAGTCGGTTACGACGGTATATACTCCAGGCGACGTGGAGTCTAACAAAAAGAGGACAAGTGCGGTGGCTGACTTCAAGCAGTGCATCGGGCCGAAAGAAACCTTGATTGGCGAAGTAAAGTTGTTCGGTATTCAGATGTACCGAGTAACTAGTCCTTTTGGCAAGGATTCCGAGGAGACGATTTGGCCTGAGGGCGGCTGCGCCCAAGTTCAGTCGGTTGTCAACTGGACGGACGACAAGGGCATGCTGTACGAACGCACAACGATAAAGCTGGATTACCTCACTCTTGGCGACCCGACTCCGTCGCTGTTTAAAGTCCCGGATTCCTACACGGAAGAGTCTCAGACAGAAGCCCGAGCGAAGGCGTATGCCACAATACTGCCTCCGGATAAGGTAGAGGCGATGATGAAAGGCATGAGCGCCCAGAACGAGCTAAAGCAGTATCGGAAATTCGGCCCGCTTCCCGGGGGCGCTGCTGAAGAGTTCGTCAAAAAGCATGGTTTCAGATTACCTGATCCAAACTCGCCCGTACTGAAGCCGGAGCCGGCCGATTCTCCAAAGATCGACGCAACGAGTGTTAAGTAGGCAGATCAGGTCGGCCGCGAGTCGGTAGGCGACAGGCTTATCCGCCTGAAGACATTCCGAGGCTTGTCTCACGGGCCGCTCAAGTTATCCGGCGATACGCGCCAAGGTGGTCTTGGCCAGCTTCAATTCATGAGCGATGGCGCCCAAGCTCATGCCCGACTTGCGCATATCTTTGATCTTGGTGCGATCACACACCACCACAGGGCGGCCGAGCGTCTTGCCTTGCCGCTTGGCACGCGCAAGGCCGGCTAGGGTCCGCTCAGACAGCCTCACCTCTCCTGTTTGCCGATGGTCGCCAAGATTGATAGAACGGCGTCCTTGAACACGCCACAGCTATCAAAATATTGCTCTGTGAAGCTGCGCCAGTTCACGCCGTAGCCGTTTAACTTCCGGAGGTGCTGGGGTGTCTCAAGCACACCTTCACGGTTGAACCGATCCCGGCTCCAGAAGAGCACAATGTCGAACTCGCATCGTGACGCAGCGGTGAACGTTGCCTGGAACTCGGCGCGGTCGCTGTTCTTCGCGGTCTTGCGGTCGACGTATTCACACTGAACCGTCCAACCCTGGCGCTGGCAGAACTCGCGGGATGGCAGAACTTCTACGTAATTGTCGGCTCGTCTGCGGGCGCTCTGATCGGTTTACAATTCGTCGTTTTGAGCCTTCTGTCGAATTACGCCAACAGCACGGCCTGACGCTGACGCCGGACACGCATTCGCGACGCCGACCATCGTTCATTTCGGAGCTGCTCTCGGACTCTCAGCGATTCTTAGCGCGCCATGGGACTCAATCGCCGCCCCTTCAGTACTTTGGGGGATCGCTGGAGTCGCCGGGGTGGTCTACACCACTGTCGTCGTTCGTCGGATGCGCGGACAGGCTGTGTATCGCGCCCAGTTCGAGGACTGGTTGTTTCATGTTGTGCTGCCCCTGGCAGCCTACTCGACCCTGACTGTGGCCGCCTATGTCGCTGGCTTCCGTCTACGCAAAGCACTCCTGGGCGTTGGAGCGGCGGCACTCTTGCTGCTCTTCGCCGGCATTCCCAATGCGTGGGATGCCGTGACGTAACACGTTTTTATCCCGGCGGGCAGCAAGGGCTAGACCCGTCGTCGGGAAGCTTTGGTGCGATCTGGGGCACTCTCCCGGGCGTGCGTATCGTAGAAGAGTCCTGGCATTTTTCAACGGACTCGCGTACCGCCAACTAGCCCGTCCCAACTATTTCACATCTCAATATGCCACGCCCTCAAAGACATAGCTCCTCAATCAATCTCGAACTCTCCGCACCCCTGATAAAACTCATAGCAGATGAACCAATCCAAAATCCTGATCGAACGCGAATACGAAACTGCCGCTACGCCGCGGGCCCGCACTGTCTCGCCTGCGGACGGCATTCGGTGCACAATGCCGTCCGCACAGCTTGTCCAAGGCTGGCAAGCGTCTCATTTCATAGGAAACCGCAGTGCGAACCATACCCTCGCCAAATTGTGCAAAATGCCGTCCGCACCACCTGTCATGTCACGCACTCCGTGCCGTGAGGCTTCCGCGCGCCCTCATAGTAAAATCGGATAATGCCGCGCTACCTCCCAGACACCTTGATCGTCCTGGGCCCTCCTGTGACCCGCTATTAAGATGGAGCATGTCCTTTCGACGCACCTGTTCGTCAACCACCGGTTGACCACCGTCTGGCTGGACAAGATCTGGCAGGCGGGTATTCCCGCCGTCGAAATTTTCTGCGCGCAACAACATCTGGATTATCGAAATAAGGCGCAGGTCGCGGAGCTTGCGGCATGGTTCCGCGATTCCGATATGAAGCTCCACTCCCTGCACTCCCCGATGTACACGGACGACGTGTGGGGCCGCTCCGGGCCGCAGGCCGTCATCTCCATCACGGAACCGGTCAAGTCCAAGCGCATCGCCATGGTGGATGAAGTGAAACGCGCTCTCGAAATAGCCGAGACGGTCCCGTTCCGCTATCTGATTCAGCATCTGGGAGTGAGCGGCGAGGCTTATGACGAACGCAGAATCGACGCTGCCTTCAATTCACTCGAAGAGATTCACATCTTTGCTCACCAGCGCGGTGTTCAGGTTCTGCTCGAGAACATTCCGAACGATCTGTCCAGCGCCGAACGCCTGGTGTTGTTTTTGAGGCAAACTCATCTCAAACTGGGTTTCTGTCTCGACGTAGGACACGCCAACATGAACGAGGGCGTCGAGCAGGCGTTTAACACCCTGCAGGATCGCATTCACTCCACCCATCTGCACGACAACGATGGTAAGTCGGATAGCCATCTCTTTCCGTTCTTCTCGGAAGGCGGAACCATCCAGTGGCAGCAGACCATGTCGCTGCTGCGTTCGCGAGCCAACCAGTACCCACTGCTGCTGGAGTTGAAGGAAGTGGCGGACTTCGCTCATCCCTTCGATGTAGCCCAACAAATCTTCGAAAAGTTAGAGTCTCTGGATGCCACGGATCACAATTGAAAGCGCCGGCCAGCACGCCGGTGACACTGTCGAAATTGCGGGCTGGCTGTATAACCTGCGCAAATCGGGCAAGATTGTGTTCCCCTTGCTGCGCGACGGCACGGGCACCATGCAGTGCGTTGCCGTGAAGAGCAATATCGACGAGCCAACCTTTGAAACGCTCAAGGGCTTGACGCAGGAATCTTCGCTGATCGTGACCGGAAAAATCAGAGCCGAGCCGCGCGCGCCGGGCGGCTACGAGATGGATGTCGAAACCGCCCAGGTGCTGCAGCGCGTTTCCGAAGACGAGCCTTATCCCATCACCCCCAAAGAGCATGGCACCGATTTTCTAATGGACCACCGGCATCTGTGGCTGCGCAGCAAGCGCCAACATGCCGTCATTCGGGTTCGTCATGAAGTGATCAAGGCCATTCGGGATTACTTCGATTCGCATGGATTTACCCTGGTCGACACGCCCATCTTTACTCCCGCCGCCTGTGAGGGAAGCACCACGCTGTTCGAAGTGAATTACTTTGACGATGAGAAGGTCTTCCTGACGCAGTCCGGGCAGCTTTACAACGAAGCCGATGCGATGGCGTTCGGCAAAGTGTACTGTTTTGGCCCCACCTTTCGCGCCGAAAAATCGAAGACGCGCCGGCACTTGACCGAGTTCTGGATGGTGGAGCCCGAGATGGCCTTCGCGACACTCGACGACGTGAAGCAGGTGGCGGAGGAACTCGTCGTGTTTGTGGTTGCTCGCGTACTCGAAAACCGGAGGAGTGAGCTTCAAGCGCTCGAACGCGATGTCTCCAAGCTGGAAGCCATTCAGGCTCCCTTCCCGCGCATCAGCTATGACGATGCGGTCAAGACGCTGCAGGGCAAGGGCAGTGAAATTCAGTGGGGCGGCGACCTGGGCGGAACCGACGAGACTTTGGTGGTAGAAGAATATGACCGGCCTGTCATGATCGACCGTTATCCAACCCAGGTGAAAGCATTCTACTTCCAGCCCGCCCCGGACCGGCCGGAGGTTGCGCTCGGAGTGGACGTGATTGCGCCTGAAGGCTACGGAGAGATCATCGGCGGCGGCCAGCGCATCCACGATTTGGATTTACTGCTGCGGAGATTGGAAGAGTACAATCTGCCCAGAGAAGCCTTCAACTGGTATTTGGATTTACGCAAATTCGGCAGCGTCCCGCACAGCGGCTTCGGCATGGGGGTGGAGCGCTTCGTCGCCTGGATGTGCGGCCTGGAGCACATTCGCGAAACCATCGCATTCCCGCGCATGCTCAACCGGACCCGCCCGTAGCCTCCCGCTCCCATGCGCCAATCGCACATCGCCGTCATCGGCGCGCCGCTCGATCTTGGATCCGGACGCCGCGGCGTTGACATGGGCCCTTCCGCGGTGCGAGTAGCGAATCTAAATGCCCGGCTCATGGACCTCGGCTACGAAGTTCAGGATCTCGGAAACATCCCGGTCGATCAACCCGAGAGCCGCCCTGAGGGGCCTTCGAACGCGCGTTATTTATCCGAAATCACGCTCGCGTGCACACGCCTCGCAGACCTCGTGGGGCAAGCCATGGACCGGGGTCAGGTCCCGTTGGTCCTCGGTGGCGATCATAGCGTCGCGGTAGGTACGGTGGCTGGAATCTCGGAACATTTCCGCAAGACCGGCGGACGCGTGGGGCTGATTTGGATTGACGCTCACGCCGATATGAACACTCCGGAGACCAGTCCCAGCGGCAATGTACACGGGATGCCGTTAGCTTGCTGTATCGGGATCGGACCTCCCGAATTAACCCACCTCTACGGGTTCGCACCCAAGGTTCGCCCGGAAAATGTGGCCTTAGTCGGGATTCGCTCGGTGGATGATCGGGAGCGCCGCCTGGTGCAAGACTCGGGCGTGCACGCCTTCACCATGCGTGATATCGATGAGCGGGGGCTGAGGGTCGTAATGCAAGACGCGATCCGGGTCGCCTCCACCGGCACCGTCGGATTTCATGTCTCCTTCGACATCGATTCGGTGGACCCGCTGGAGGCCCCGGGAGTAGGAACGCCCGTGAAGGGCGGCATCACTTATCGCGAGGCGCATCTGGCCATGGAGACGCTGTGCGATTGCAAAAATATGACGTCCATGGAAATCGTAGAAGTCAATCCGGTGATAGATAAAGCCAACCAGACCGCGTTGCTGGGCGTCGAATTGGTAATGTCCGCCATGGGCAAAAGGATTTTATGACAAAGCTGCGGGTTGCCGTAGTGTTCGGAGGACGCAGTGGCGAGCACGACGTCTCGCTTCAGTCGGCGAAATCCATCATGGATGCGATGGACCCGGAGAAGTATCAGGTCCATCAATTCATCATTTCAAAAGAGGGCAAGTGGAGCCCGCGGCCGATCGCGCCCGAACCGCACGGCAACCCGGATATCGACGTTGTATTTCCGGTGCTGCACGGAACTTTCGGTGAAGACGGAACCATCCAGGGCCTCTTGGAGTTGGCTGATTTGCCGTATGTCGGTGCGGGCGTTCTGGCCTCCTCCGTATCCATGGATAAAGAAGTGATGAAGCGGCTGGCCAAGGAGCGCGGGCTGCCGGTGGTGGACTACCGCGTGTTCTCGAGCAGCCAGCTCGATTCGGCTGAGCAGACCTGTGCGGCGCTGGGCTTCCCGCTTTTTGTGAAACCGGCCAATCTCGGATCGTCAGTGGGGATCTCGAAGTGTAATGATTGCGCTGGCCTGGAGCAGGCCCTCGCCACGGCTGCCCAGTTCGATCGCAAGATCATCGTCGAGCGTGGCATCGCTGGCCGGGAATTTGAATGCGCGGTGCTTGGCAACGACGATCCGATTGCGTCTGTTCCCTGCGAGATCCTGCCATCGCGGGATTTCTACGATTACGAGGACAAGTATCTGCTCGGAAAAGCGCAGACCGTCATCCCCGCGGATCTGACCGCCGATCAAACGGGCCAGATTCAGCGGCTCGCAGTGGAGTGCTACCGCGCCGTGGAATGCGAGGGCATGGCCCGCGTCGATTTTCTGCTCGAAAATGCAACGGGAAAGATCTACATCAACGAGATCAATACCATCCCGGGATTTACCTCCATCAGCATGTATCCGAAAATGTGGGAGCACGGTGGTTTACCTATGCCCCAGCTCATTGATCGACTGATCGAACTCGCGCTGGATCGCGATCGCATCAGGAAGAGCCTCCGTTACACGCGCGAATGATACTCCCGCTGTTGCTTTTCTTTGCCGCAACCCCGGCCGGCGATGTCGAGGAATCGCTGAAGCGGTTTATCGACGTGCTGGTGATTGCGAAGCGCGAAGCGGCGGACCCGGTGAATTCCGAGCAGGCCGTCTATCAGGGCGCCATCCCCGGGATGTTGCGGCGGCTGGATCCGCATTCCATTTTCTTCGATCCCTCGCAATACGAACAGCTCAAACAAATGGAGCACTCCGAGCAGAAGGGGTTCGGTAGTGTGCTGTCCATCTTACCCGAACGAGTCATCGTTCTCCAGGCGCTCCCCGGAACCCCTTCCGCGAAAGCGGGACTGTCGCCCGGCGATGAGATTTTAGCCGTGAACACCGTCCCGCTGAACCGGCTAACGCCTGAGCAACTAATGGAATTCCTGGGTCAGGCCCGGCAGCAAGCCGCGCATCTCGATGTCCGGCGGCCCGGCAATGCCAGGCTGCTGCAGTTCACGTTGAACCCGGAGCTCGTCGATTCCCCAAGCGTCGATCGAGCCTTTCCGCTGCAGCCTGGAATTGGCTATGTTCGCATCGCCAGCTTTGATCCCCCCACCGGGCGTCAACTGAAACTTGCGATTGAGAAGCTGGGCGGAGATAAATTGACAGGACTGGTCCTGGATCTGCGAAATAATCCCGGTGGCGTCGTGCAGGCGGCCATGGAATCGGCTGCACTCTTCCTGAAACCGGGAACTCGGATTTTCAGCGTAAGCGGCCGCAACAGCTCGAAGCGGGAAGATGTAGACGTGCCCAAGACGGCCACCCCGTACACCTTTCCGGTAGCAGTTCTGGTAAATGCCAAGACGGCCAGTGCTTCCGAAATATTGTCGGGTGCTTTGCAGGATCACGATCGTGCCGTCGTGATCGGTGAAACCAGCTATGGGAAGGGTCTGGTCCAAAGTGTTTTGCCGTTGTCGAACAATACCGCGCTCGCGCTGACCATTGCGTTTTACTACACTCCGAGTGGGCGCTCCATCCAGAAACCGCTCAGTCTGGGGCAGCTGGATATTCAGGTCTCGAAAGAGCAATATCGTACCGACTCCGGGCGTCTGGTAAAGGGCGGGGGCGGGATCCAGCCCGACCTCACAGTGCCCGGTGAGCGGCAAACGCAACTGCGAATTGCACTCGAAGCGAGCGGGATCATGACCACTTTTGCAACCGATTTTACTCGGCGCAGCAAGGTGGGGCCGGACTTCCATGTAACCGCGGGCGTGCTGGACGAATTCCAGGTGTATGCCGCGGAGCACCAGATCCAGCCTGCCGTGGGCGACTGGATTCGCGAGCGCGATTGGCTCCAGAGCCGGCTGGAGCAGGAGATTTTGAATCAGGGCATCAGCATCGCGAAAGGCGATGAGGTGGAGGCCCGGAGAGATCCGGAAGTTCGCCGCGCCATCGAGGAGGTGCTGCGCAAACGCGGAGGTGCTGCGTAAGCGGGTGTAGTCCTAGCGCGTTTCCCCCGGCTTCTTCTCCATCCAGCTCATCCAGTACTCCTCCCATTCGACGCTCTGGCCGGCCGGGAGGACGTGAATCGGATTCAGTCCATCCAGCATCACGGCTGATTCGTCGGTGTGTGTCTTGTTCTTCTGATTGGCGAGCGCCTTGGGGTGCGGACCGTGATGAATGCCGCGTGGATGGAGCGTGGCCATGCCCGGCTTGATGTTGTCTTTGCTGAAGAAGTCCCCGTCGTGATAAAAGAGGAACTCGTCGTAATCCGTGTTGCGATGGAAGAATGGAACCCGCAGCGCCGCTTCATCCTGCTCAAGCGGCCTGGGCAGAAAGCTGCAAACCACTGCGCCTTCCGTGACAAAGGTGGTGTGGGCACTGGGCGGCAAATGGGCCCGATGGCTCATGATGGGCCGGATATCGCGCATGTTGATTTTCCAGACAGTGAGGTCGCCTTTCCAACCCACCACGTCCATGGGGTTAAAGGGGTAAACCACTTTTGAGATCTCGTCATCTGCTTTGATGCGAATCTCCCACTCTTGCTGGTCGTCCAGATAAGGCGCTGGCTCAGGCGTCGTGATTACAGCGGGATCGTAAAGCGCATGCTGGCCGATCAAGCCTTTCTCCGGCTGGTTGAACTCGGCCTTGGATTGAATGATCAAAAAGAAATTGTCGGGGCCGTCCGGCAGGATGCGATAGGTGACTGCGCGAGGGATATTGATGTAGTCGCCTTTTTCGTAATCCAGGGGTCCGAAATCGGTTTCGATTTTGCCGCTGCCGCGATGGACAAAGAACAACTCATCGCCATCGGCGTTCCGATAGTAAAACGGCATGGGCTTGGAGCGGCGTGAGACGTACAGGCGCACTTCGCTGTTCCCCAGAAACGCGACCGGCATCCCTTCCGGGTCGTCCAGGTCCGACGGCTTAAGCTGGTTCAGATCGAAGCAGTGCGGCCGTAGTTTTCCTTCGAAGCGGATCCAACCGGTGGGTGGGTGCGCGTGGTAAAGATGCGCTGACTTGCCGTAGAAACCCTTGCGTCCGTGCTCTTCTTCGTAGGTCCCCTCCGGCAGACCAACGTGGGCCTGGGTGGTGGTTTTACCTTTCTTGAGAGGATACATAGGAGCTATTCTTTCACGATTTTCGCTAGCCGCTTCAGCCGGCCTTTCAGCTCGTCGCTGGCTTCTTTGATCTCGTTCGTATCGTAGATCACGCGGGGCGTCATGAAGACGATCAGCTCGGTCTTTTCCTTACTCGTCGAGTGACTACCGAAAAGGCCGCCGATCAGAGGAATGTGCTGCAGGCCGGGAATACCGTTCTTGCTGTCGGTACTGCTCTCGTTCATGATCCCACCGATGGCGATCGTATCTCCGTCCTCGACGGTGACCTGGGTTTGCAACGTGCGCTTCGCAAAGGAAGGAGATTGGATACCTCCAGCAGCCGCCGGGATAGGCGAGCTGACTTCTTGGTTGATTACAAGCGTGACGATCCCGCCGGGAGTGACCCGCGCGAGAATCTGCATTGTCACGCCGCTTTGCCGGTCCGAAATGGTGTTCGCGAAGGCCGAGTTGCCCCCCACTTGCACGCCAGTCACGGCTTGGGAGGATAGAGTGGGCACCTCGGTTCCAACGTTGATGGAAGCGGGAATGCTGTCCGTTGCGATAATGCTGGGCGCCGAAATCACCTTGGTGCGGCCCGTGGTTTCCTGCAGCGAGACGAACGCGAGAAGTTCTCTGCTTCGTCCCACCAGAGTGCCGGCCGTCAGAGCTGTCACCCCTTCAGCCAGGGAGGCAAGTAACTTCTTGGAGGGAAGACTGACGCCGCCTGCTCCGGTGGCGCCGTTGGCGCTGCGCTGTTGCAGAAAGGCGGAAACGCCGCTCGCGAAGGCTCCCGTCAGCGAGACTTCATAGATCTTGGCCTCCAGCAGCACCTGGCGCGGAGGCACATCGAGCTGGTTCAAGAGCTTCATGACGCTCGCATAATTCTGGGGCGTCGCTTGAATCAGCAAACTGTTATCCAGTGGATTGGGAATGACTCGCGGAATGCCTGGAGGTAATCCGCCCACGTGGTTGGCGGCTCCGAGATAAGACCCGGTCAGGTCTGCCGCGCCGGGAACCGGCGCGGCAATCGAACCTGGAGTTGATGACGCAGCCGGAGCTTGCGCGACAGGTTGCGTATAGGCGGGAGGCGCAAATGAAAGACCGCCGCCATAGCCGCCCCCACCATAACCGCCGCCTCCGTAACCACCGCCGCCATAGCCGCCTCCGCCATAACCTCCGCCACCGAAATTACCTCCACCCCCGAAGTTACCTCCACCCCCGCCGTATCCTCCACCACCGAAGCCGCCGCCTCCATAGCCGCCTCCGCCGAAGCCCCCACCGCCGAAACCGCCTCCTCCAAATCCACCACCTCCGAAGCCGCCGCCGCCCAAGCCTGCGAATGCGTTGGGAACTCCATAGAGAGACATGATGGCTCCGGCCAGCAAGGGGGCTTGGCCGTACTTTACGCGATAAACGTAGTTATCGACTGCGCCGGCAGTAATCTTGGCCGGGACATCCAGCTTCTTCACCCACTTCTCGACCTCAATGAAAGCGCCTGGATTGGGAGCTATCGCGATGATCGTATTGATGCGATTGACCGGAATGAACTTGATCGGAGCATTCTTCTCATTCAAAGCGATGGACTTCACAATCGCATCGAGTTCCTTCACCAAGTCGGAAGGCTGGCCGTTCTTGGTTTCGAACAAATGGACGCGCTTATTGGCCAGTTCGTCGCTGTCGAATAGCGAGACCAGTTCCATTAGGCGCCGCATGTTGCGACGGCTGTCGAGTATGAATATGAGGTTCGCGGGAGCATAGGTATAAGCAACTGCGTTTTCTCCCAGGAACGGATTCAGGATCTTCTCCAGTTCGTCCGCCGTGACGTACTTCAGGAAGATCAGGTTGAGCATGGTCCGGTCGTCGTCCGGAATCTGGCTGGCGTCCGTGGTCCTCTCAACAGGCACCGGAAGATGCGAAATGATGCTGAGCGGCACGATTCGATAGAGGTCGCCTTGCTTCACCATGCCGAATCCGTTGATGCGGAGTATGGTCTCGAGCAGAGAACGCGTATCGATGTCTTTGGTCTCTCCGTACGTGCTCAGAATGACGCCGCCTTTCACGCGGGGATCGAGAACGTAATTGATCTTGAGCTGCCGCGCCAAGAGATCGATCACTTCCGTTAAGGATGCGTTGTTCAGGGACAGACCGCCGTAGACGGTGGGCGCGGCACTGGGCGGCGGGGCGGCGGGAGTTGCGGGCGTGGTTTGCGGAGTGGCTCCCGGAGTCCCGGGAATCTGCGCCGCCGGGGGCTGTTGCGGGGCAGGCTGGGGCGGCGTCGCCGGGACAGGCTGAGGCACCGGAAAAAACCCCGGGGGCGGGCTATTCGGACGCTGCGGTTGCGCTCCTGCGTGTGGAGCAATCAGCAGCGCCGAAACTGTGGTCAGAATCGTTATCGACGCGAGAGTGCTTTTTACTCCCGAGCGCATCCGCACTTAGCGCTTCTCCGGTGCTTTCCGGACGGAATCGGTCTGCCTGGTTCCCGCCATTGGATCGGGCGCAGGACGTTTGACCTGCTCGCGCTGCATCATGGCTTTCTCTTCATCGTTCAGTTCCGATTTCTTACGGACCCAACTCTGATCTCCGAAGGGCGTCTTCCACAGAAAGCGGACGCTATCGCCCAAGTCGGTGATAATCACGGGGTTGGTGTTATCGGCGATGGGGGCCGCCCTTACCGGCTTGTCCTCCCATTTCACGACTCCGAAGGGAGTCTGCCGGTACAACCATTTCTTGCCTTGCGGGTCGGTGAAGGCAAACAGGAATGGCTCCACTTCCTTGGCGCCGGCTGGGATCTTGGGCTGCTCGGCAG
>JBBSHP010000049.1:0-12306 GCA_038232555.1 Bryobacterales bacterium | reverse complement strand
GCGGATCTTTGAAGCCCAACTCTCCAGTAAACCTTGGAAGCCATTTGCTCTGGACCAGTTTGCACGTCGCACGCCCGGCGCGAGTGCAGCCAAAATTAAATCAATCGTGGACGGTGCCGCATCGTTCGCAGCCGAACAAAACCGCAAGATCGAGGAGCACGATCTACGGAGGGCTCTCGATGAAACGGGCGGCAAGGACCGGCCGCTCTTCCAGCTAGTTGAATGGTCCGATCTGATTGTCGAACCGGAACTGGAGCAGGAGCTTCGCAACCTCGTCAGACATCTTAATGCTGACTGGTCGGAGATGAAGGGGATGATGGTGCCCACAGGCGTCCTGCTCATCGGACCTCCAGGAACCGGCAAAAGCATGATCGGAAGGCTGATCGCCACGCAAACTAAGCGAAGTTTTTATCCACTGAGCGCCGCGGATATTCTGGGCGGGCAGGTGGGAGCGTCCGTCAAGAAGTTGTCCGAGGTATTCGCGCGGGCGCGTGAGAAGAGTCCTTCGATTCTCTTTTTCGACGAGATCGACGGTCTTCTGCCGCGCAACAACGGGATGCTGAACACCCATGACATTCAACTGGTCGAGCAATGCCGGACCGAGATTAGCCAGCTTCTGCCAGAACATAACGTCATCCTGGTCGGCACGACCAATCATCTCGAGCAGATAGACCCGGCCATTCTCCGTGGCGGTCGTTTTTCGGAGAAGGTCGAGATCGGCGTGCCGGGCCAGGCCAACCGGGAACGTCTTCTGCGCAAATATTTGCAAGAAGTCACGTTGGACTTCAGTGTCGAGCGCATGGCCGAGCGGCTGGCCGGGCTTTCCCCCGCCGACATCGAGGCGGTTTGCAAATCTGCGGTCAGGACGGCGTTCGGGCGCTCGGACCGGGATGATTTCATTCCGCCGCTCATGTGGGAGGACTTCGAGCGAGCGATCAAGAAGGTTACGTTGTTCCAGTTCTGAAGATCGATCAAAGAAAGCACATGGATTTGGGCTCCGGCTGACCAGAAGACCGGGGCCGTTTCGTTTGCGCGATTCTCAGAATCAGGTCAAGTTTTCTCCCAAGCCCCTCGCACAAGCACGGGGCCTTTAAAGGAGAAAAACAACCAAATGCAGCACACCAATGTCTGGCGGCAGAAACTGACTGTCGCCGTTGTATTGTCCCTGCTTGTGCTGGCTATGCAGGCAGGGTTGATGGCACAAAACCTTGGATCGGCCCCGCAGGTCAATGTGGCCGTCCAGGGCCAGCAGGGCACCCAACCGGAAGGCACGTTTCTGAACCTCATTAACTGGATTGGCAACGTGATCGCGCCGGTGGGGGCTGGCGGAGCCGCGCTCATGGCGATCGGTTCCTTTGCCATGGGACGGGGCTTCGGAAAGTGGGTCTTCACCGCGATCGGTCTTTTGATGGTTTCGGGCGTCACGCGACTGCTCGAATACTGGATCGCGCAAGGCACCGGCGGAGTATCCTGAGTTCCCTCGGGCAGGCAGCCCGAGGCTTCGGTTCAGGACTGCCTGCCAATTTCTTTTAAGGTCCATTGTCATGGCGCCTCCTCAACTCGTCGGTGATTTCATTCGGCTCCTGCTGCTGCTTGCGACGCCTGCGGCGGTAATCTGCTTAGTGTTGGCCGGGCTCAGCCTGCGGCAAAGCGGCGGGCCGACCGCAATAATCGGCGGCAATTTCTCGAAGTGGATGTTCTGGGCTATTGTGTTTATCACGCTGCCGGGCCTGCTGAGCTGGTTTCCCTCTTTCGGTGTTCCAGCATCCATTCCCGGCGGCGGCATCGGCACTGGGTGGATGGCAAACCTCGAAAGCGATCTCACCAACTTCGTCCAGAACTTCGTTGTGAGCCGGCTTGCGACTTCGCTCGCCGCCTTCTATGTTCTGCGCGCGATTCTTGAAACGGTCGAAGGCGGGCACCCGCTTCCGTCGATTATTACCGCAATGTTTTTGCTGGCCGTCCAAACAACGTTCACTCTGCTCAGAGGTTACAACCGTGGCGGCCAGTATGCGACCACCGATGTGCTCGATAGCCTGTGGAATTACGCTGCGGGCACGATCTGCCCGATAGCCGCGGGCCTCGCCATCGTGGGAGCGGTTTGGAATTTTGCGACCCGGCGGCCCATCATGCCGCTCGCGGGCGCCACGCTGGGGCTGTTGACCGTATCGGCGATCTGGAAGCTCGTCACCAAAATGATGTAGGAGCGCAGGCGAATGTCTTTCTATGACGGCATCCTGAACCTTACAAACTGGGCTGGCAACGTGATCATGCCGACGCTCGGGGCGCTGTGCTTCGCGCTCGCCGTGATTCAGTTTGCGCGGGGTTACCACCATCTGTATTCGAACTGGGCCTATGGTGGCTTGCTTTGCCTGATGGTGTCTGGGCTGCTGCGAGCGTTTGAGAGGTTCACGGGCCAGCTCGGGTATAACAATCCGGACCTCGTTTGGAATGCGCTGTTGCAGGTGGTGGACTGGTTTGCAAACGTAATGCTGCCAGTATACGCGGGCATGCACGTCACGATGGGTGCGCTGAAATTCGGCGGTCTACTGGATGTCCGCTCGCATCATGCGCAACTAGACCACACTCGTCATTTCCTGGGGGCGATTCTGTGTCTGATGATTTCTGGCCTGCTTCGCCTGGCCGAGTTTTTCGTAAGCAAAGGCGTCGGAGGCGTGAGTTGAACAGAAGGAGAGAATTCCATGCGGATTGAGGTGAGGCGAATAGTAAGCGTAGCGATGGCCGCAAGCGCAGGTAGAGGACGTTGAATTATGGCTCTGACGGCGACTACTGTTCCTCGAAATCTCGCAACGAAGGTGACGTTCTTGTATCTGGAGTTCGAGGACTTGTTCGTGATCCTCGGGATGGCGGTGATGATGAACATGTTCGGCCGTTTCCTGCATCGCGAGATGTTCGGCATCCCGATGAACGTCTTCCTGCAGTACGTGGTGCCCGTACTCACCATACCGGCATTGATTCTGTTCAAGTACGGCAAGCCGCGTGGATATCTGCGCGATCTCCTGAATTATCTGATGAAGCCGAATGTCTACTGCGCGCTCGAACGGGATGCCTGGCAGCGCGTCGAGTATCTGAAGGGAGGCCAGTTCTAATGCCGTTGACGATGAGTCAGCACGAAAGTTCCTTGCGCCAGCCTGCGTTGTGCGAGCTCCTGCCGGTCCGCGATTATCTCGACAACGTGATGGTGCGAAGCAATGGCGCTTTCGTGGCCGGTTACGAAACCGCGGGGCTGAACACGTTTTTCCACTCCGACGAGACGCGTAATCGCACCAAGGAGAGCCTCGAAGCGTTGATCCGCTCGATCCCGGAGCGCTCCATGCGGCTTCAGGTCCGTTATGAAATCTCCGAGGGACAAGGGGATCTTCCAGAGCGTTACGTCCGGGAACAGAAGACCGAAAACGCCGTATTGCAGGCGCTCGACCGGGAGCGATTGCGTCTTTGGCGATCACGGGAGAAAGAGGGCCAATACCTGCAACGCCGTTTGCACCTCTATTTCATCTGGGATCCCGAAGTCCATCATGAGACCCCCGATTTCCAGTTTGGGAAGGAACGCAAGAAGAGGGCGAGAAGCTGGAGCCTGTCCGCGGACAAATGCATCCAGCGCACGCTGCGGGAGCACGAAGACCTGTTGTCGGAGTTCGAGAGCCTCATGGCCGGAGCCGAAGCTACTCTCGCAGCAACTGGCATGCAACCGCAGCGGCTTTCCGATCAGGAAATGTTTCTTGAAGTAAAGCGGGCGATGAATCCTCTCTGGCGCGATGTCCGGCCTTACAAACAAGGTCTGAGCTATAAGAGTGCGCGCAGCCAGATTGCGAACGTGAACATTGAGGACGAAGAGGCCGATCACCTTAAGGCCGGAGGGCTGCTGTACTCCTGGGTAAGTCTCAAAGAGATGCCCGATGCCACGTTCCCCGGCATCATGCGCGATTTGGTCGGGCAGGAATTCCCACTCGTGATCAGCGCCGAAGTCATGATCCCGGACCAAAGCAAGATCATGAAATCGTACAAGCGCCGGCTATTGAGGATGCAGGCGGCACAGCGCGACTTCCATGGCGGATTCAAGATCAATGTCGAGGCCCAGATCGCGCAAGAGCAGCTGGTTGACACGTTAAAAGATGTCGTATCGAGCTCACTGAAAGTCTGCCACTTGAGCATGGTGGTGGGCCTGCGCACGTCGCAGCCAGTTCGCAATGCGCGAGATCGGGAAGAAGCTGAGCGCATTCTGGCAGACCGGCGGCAACGCATTCTGCACGCGATCACGCGCATGAACGGCGCTCGCGGGATACCGGAGACCCTGGCGCAGAAGCGTATGTTCATTGGCACGCTGCCCGGCATGGCCGAGGAGACGAAGCGGGAGCAGGAATGCCTAACACTACACGCTGCCGATTTATTTCCGGTCGAGCTGCCGTGGCAGGGCATGACCAACTCGCCCGTCATCCTTCTCGAGACACCTTCACGGCATATGGTCCCGTTCTCACCGTTCGATTCGTCGCTGGGCGACGCCAATATGCTGATCATGGCTAAAAGCGGCGGCGGGAAGACCTTCTGGGTACAGTCGAACCTGCTCATGCTCGGAAGAATCAACGCGCAGATTTCGATTCTGGAGCGCGGCGATTCGTATCGTCCACTGGTCGAACTGATGGGTGGGCGCGTGATTGAAGTGAACCTGGATGGCAACGAGACCCTGAATCCTTGGGACCTGCCACCGGATGAGAAAGCGCCATCGAAAGAGAAGGTCGCTTTCCTCAAGAACCTGACGCGGCACATGATCGGCGACAGCCCGAGCTCAGACGCAACACTGGTTGACAACGTACTGAGCGAAGCGGTGGCGCGGACCTACAAGCGTTGCGCGAACCGGTATGCGAATCCTATTCCCACCTTCAGCGACCTGCGCGACGAACTCGCCCAGTGGCGTGATGAAGAGAAGATGCAGCGCACGATCGATGAAGCCAAGCTCGCCGCCATCAAACTTCGTACCTGGACCGACGCCGGTATCTACAGCCGGCTTTTCGACCGCCACACCAACATCCAGACCGATAACAACTGGCTGTTCTTCAATGTCGAAGGGCTTTCATCCGACCCGAAGCTGGAGACCGCGATGAGCATGCTGATTGCGAACGCGATGGCGGAACGCGCGTCGGGTAAAAGCGGCCAGCCAAGTATCACGGTGCTCGATGAATGCTGGTCTCTGCTCGACTCGCCGGTACTCGCGCCTGAAGTAGTGCAGTTGTTCCGAACGGCGCGCAAGCGGAATTCGAGCGTGTGGGGCATTTCGCAGACTATCGAAGACTTCGTTGGAACAAAGACGGAACCTCGCCCGCACGGACCGGGCATTGTGAAGAACGCGAACACTAAGTTGATCGGCCAGCAGCCAGGAGACCTTAGCGCGCTCGAAGATCATCTGTTTCTGAATGAAGTGGCGTTGAGCGCCATTAAGCGCTTCAGCTCACCGCAGAAGGGGCGGTACGGCGAGATGCTGCTGGTCATTGGTGAAAAGTCGGAGGCTACGCAAACGGTACGGCTGGTTCCGACGCCGGTCGATTACTGGATCTGTACCACCTATCCGCGCGAGCGCGTGTACCGCTCCTGGTTCCTCCGATCTAATTCAGAACTGCCCTTGCTCGGCTGTTACGAAGAGCTGGCGCGCAAGTTTCCTCAGGGCCTGGCTGGCCTTTCTCAGCTGCCGGAGGAAATCTCCGGCGCAGTGAACCGCCAGCAGCAGGCGGCGGTGGTTTAAGGGAGAAATGCTGTTATGGTTACTGCCTTCATCGGTGTTCTCATGCTGCTCTCGACGGGGAATCGGAAGCGCATGACTGCCGTGTTCCTGATCGGTTGTCTCACGATCTTCGCCGTCGCACCGCCACCGGCTCAGGCGCAGGCCGGATGCCTCTCAGGCGACATGCTCTGTTACATCAATTTAGTCCTGACCACGATCAATCAGGTCGTGAATGCGTGGCTGAACTCGATCAACACCATTCGAACCACGGTTCTGCGGATGTATCAGCAGACCGTGTGGCCGATTAATCTGATCAACCAGGCGAAGAACCAGATCGTGGGGATGATCGGCCAGTTCCGGGGCGTGATGCAGGGCATCATGTCCATCAATCCGCACACCGCTACGCTTGCCAATCCGGTCGCGCTGGAAAATATCCTCCGAGACCGCAGCACAGGCAACCTCGGCTCGGTCTCGCAGATCTACACGAACACGTATCGTCCCGTCCCGCAGGCAGGCAAGATCGCCCCAGAGGACCGCAACATGACGGACATGGACGACGCCCTGGCGCAGGACAACCTGAAAACTTTGAAGATGTCGGACCAGGCGCAGGATCTCATGCTCCAGGCAGCGGATCAGATCGAAAACATCGCCAGTACGTCAGCGCCGGGCTCCGCTCCCTTCCTGACGGCTTCAGCGGCTGTCTCAAACATTATGAGTCAGGCGGTGATGCAAAAGATGTTGGCTGCCATGATGCGGCAGGAGGCCGCGCGGGTCGCCCATGACAATGCTTTGCGGAAGCGGCGGTCAGCGCTCGCGGTCCAGTTACAAACCGATATGAGCAAGGTGCTACAGCACCGGTAAGGAGAACCTATGCGGGAATATCTTCGAGGACTGTCGAACGGCGCGCGGGCGAACACAGTGCGTCTCTTTCAGTGGATGCGGAATCACGTGGTCATTGTCGCCGTGGTCGTGCTGCTGATCGTGGTCGCTGTCCCACGCCGGGTTTCAGGCCAGATTCCGAGCCCGTGCTGCGTCACTCTGGCGCTCGGACTCGGGACCATCAACAGCACGATCAGCACGGTAATTGGAGGCGGACTGCAGGCCATCTCCGGCATCGAGCAGCAGGTCCAGCAACTTGAACAAAACGTCGTCTGGCCAGTGCAGGCGATCAATCAAGCGCGCGGACTCGTGGGCTCGATCCAGGGAATTTACACCCAGATCCGGACCGTTTTCCTGATCCCGATCTCCAGCGCGACGCTGGCCAACCCGCGTCAGCTGGAAAGTATTTTGCTCTCTCGCAACCCGGGCCAGAGTGGGAACACTGGAGCTGGGTACGGGGCAGTCTACGGCACGGTCCCGATTCCGGCCAATGCTCCCCCGGCTGTCCGCGACTTGATCGACATGACCGATGCCGTCGCGCAGGACGCTATGCAGCGCGCAATCGCCATCGACGCGATTGCAGACCAGGAGTTGCAGGCTGCCGACCAGATCAACAACAGCGTCCAGAATGCCGCGCCGGGCAGCGCGCCCATCATCGAAGCACAGGCTGATGCATGGCTGGTTCGCGCCAATGCTTACACGCAATCCGCTTTGGCGGACCTGATGCGTGTCCGCGCAATCGATCTCGCCAACAGCGGAACCGCGATGAAGTTCGGCAGCTCAGGGGCTGTAACTACACAGCAAAACGTCACTAACACGCTGAAGCACCAGTAACGCAATGTTTTATTTCCAGACAGTCTTCCAAACCGCGATGAACGGAATCGACTCCGGGGGTACGACCGCCGGCGTGGTTTCGATCGCGCAATATCTGCTGCTTGGCTGCCTTCTGTTCGGCGTGTACGAAGCGTGGGCGCGGGGCGGGGATAGCCAGATGCTCGGTGTCACCGCGATCCGGTTCTTTGCGGTCGGCCTCGTGATGATCAACTACGGCGTCGTGTTTCGGGACGTGAACAACGGCTTTAACAGCGTGGCCAACTTCATCGATGGCAGTTCCGCCGGTGGGGTCGATGTCTTCAAACAGTGGATGAACGATCTCGGCACCTACTGGAACACGAATGGGATTACCTCGCTATGGGGCATGATCACGGGGGCGTTCACCGGAGCGCTCGAATCCCTTCTCCTGCTGGTGGGCTACCTGGTGTTTCCGATCACGTACGGGTTGTTCTCCCTGTTTTACGCGCTCTATGGCTCCATCCTCTACGTCGTGGGACCGTTCGTGCTGGCGCTCTATCCGGCATTCGGCTTTGGCGCCCTCGCCCGCAAGTACCTGATGAATCTGATGATCTTTAACACCTGGGGGTTGCTGTATTCGATATTCGGTGCGCTGATGGTCGCTATCAACATGAATAGCGTCAACGGGGTGCTTACTGCGCAGAACTTTGCTGGTTCTTTCGTTGGCGTAACAGGCGGGCTGTTGCTTGGGCTCGCCAGCATTCTGCTTTCGCTGTGCATCGCGCTTATTCCTTGCCTGGCTAAACGCATTGTGGAAGGAGATGTCGGGCAGACGATGACGGCAGTGGTGCGCACGGCGGTATTCGCTGCGAAGGGCGCGGGCGGTTTGTTTAACAAACCCACTCCTTAATGATGAAAATGAGGGAATTGATCTGCCATGTTTAACAAGTCGCCAAAAGCCTTAGAAAACTCTGAAAGAGTTCGATACAGCCGTTATTACGAGCACGACGGGATGCTACGGGCATACGCGAACCGATCAATGGTCATGGCCATGGTATTCGGCGTCCTCGCCACTGGGTCATTCGCGTTCGCGGTATATGTGCGACTAATGCCTCCGACGGTGGTTCGCGTAGATGAAGCAGGTAACGCCACCGTAGTGGGTGGCACTCCTGCCGCGGGGCGGTCACACGGCCTCACCTTTCTTGCCTCCGCTGCGGAATCCGCGCCGTCGGAAGTCGAAGCAAAAGCGATAGTCCGGCGCTTTCTCACGCACTATCTGACCTACACACCGGCGACCGTGGACCGCGAGATGGCCGACGCGCTCAACATGATGACCGGGAACTTCAAATCGTTGGTCATGAACCGTCTGCGCGACGACGACACGCTTAACAAGATCAGCGACGACCATATTATCTCCAGCTTCACCATCCGCAACATCGATGCCGTGAAGGGAACTCCGCTCACTTACACGGCATTCGGAGTCAAAGAGATCCACCGCCTGAAGAACAAACAGGAAACCACCGACCAGATCGTGGGCCGCTACAACGTGCGCTTGCTTGTCGAGCGCCGGACAGAGTACAACCCGAGCGGACTGCTCGTGGCGGACTACTGGGAGCAGCAGATGATGGGTGACCGCAACACGACACTGTCGCAGCAGGACGGGATCTCGCGAGAAGCGGCCCGGCAATGAAGGAGTCGAAGATCATGACGTTCAGCAGGTACGGATGCGAAAAACCAGTTCTGGCCGGAATCGGTGTTGCCTATGAACAATGAAAGAGCTTCCATACCGTCTACATCGTCTATGTGGAAACCCGCACAGTTGGTCGGCCTCGATCAGGTGCAATGGCTCATTATTCTCTTGGCGGTCCTCCTGGGGACCGTTGCGAAGCGCTATCACTTATTTGGTCTCCCCACCTGGTTCCTGGATTGGATGCTCCCCTTCCTGCTGATCGTATTGGGTTACAAGATCCGGCAGCAAATCACGCGTGCGATTCGCCGCCGAAGAGGTCTTCCGGGAGACGAGACGGAGGAGTGAACGCATATGCTTTCTGCTTTTCGGAAAGGTAAGTACGATCGGGCCAACGTGCTGATGAGCGCGGGTGTCAGCACCTTCGTGTGTGCGTCGCTAGTGCTGATCACGCCGCGGCTTGGCATCGTGTTTGTCGAGATATTGATTGGGCTTTTTCTGATCGGTTGTGCTTTCATCTCGCGCAAGCGGATCAGCAGAGCCACTGCCGGGCTTGAGGGAGAGGGCGTCAAAGGAGAAAAGAATGATTTGCGGGGCCGGTTTATCGATCGCTACGACCTCGTCATCGTGCTTGCCGTGGTGCTGTTCCAGATCACCGTTGCCGGATCGTTGCAAAAAGCGGGATGGGGCGAGGGCAGCGTGCGCATTCTGCCGCTAGTTCTCTTCGGAATTGGGATTCTGCTCAAGCCGCGGCTATTGGAACGGATTAGCAAATGGAAACAAAGCCGGGCTCCGCTGATTCACGCTATGACGCGGACGGCGGGTCAGCCAGGTGGAGAGGAACCAATCGATGAAGGGATCTATCGCCCGTGAGGGTGGAGAGGAGAACAACAATATGCCGGTAAATGGAGCAGCAGCGAACAGGGAAGCCGCCTTACAAGAGAGACCACCCTTGCCTGAGAGCAAGATCCCTCGCGTTGGGACGGAAGCGAAGGATGGGTCCGAGAAAAAATCCAGTCCGCGCCGCCGCCGCGCGGCTAAAGACGAGCCCACGAACAACAAGGGCGAGGAGCGCTTCTTTCTCGCCGCGCCTGAGGGCGGCGGGAGTGCTCCCGCGCTCGGTCGCGAATGCACGAGCGAAGCCGAAGCCATCATTGAATCCTTCCGAAGCAAACTGAATTTCTATAGACTTTCCGAATTCCAGACGCGCGCCGATATCGAGCGCTCTGGTGACCCGGTACTACGAAAGGAGGTCGTCCGCAGTAATCATCATCCGGCTTCTTAAACCAGGAGACTTCGGTTTCCTTGAAGCACCCAGATTTCTATTTCTGGGACCTAGATCGTACTTCACTTACACCAAAAAGGAGAAGCCAATGTCAGAAAAGAACCAGGTCGTCGTAGTCATGATCGTGACGCTCTTACTCGGAGCGTTTCTCGATCGGCCGACGGCACTGAAAATGGTTGCGGGCGCGGTTCTGCTGTGGAGTTTGCAGAATCAGCCGACAATCTGGAACTCGATTGGAAAGCTGTTCTCGCAGTTCCGGGGAGCGCCTTTCATTCGAGAATATCGGGGAGACGCAAAGCGCAAGCCTTGATCTTCACGTAAGCGGATTGGCGCTCGAAGGCACCATTCCGTAATCACAACCAAATAGATGGTCGGCTCTTTTCGAGCCTGGCCGGGAACTGAAACAACGTTTTCGGCACGAGGCAGAAGGAAGAGACCGGGCATCCGGCTCCTTTTCTCTGTTCTCGTGATCCGAGATCAGAACAAAAAAGGAGACTGACGATGCCCAATATGAACCCCACGCCAGAAACCCTGCGCGTGAAGATGATCGAAGTTGACGAGAACGGTAACGTGACCAGACGATTTCCCCAGATCGATGCGGAAGGGCAACTGAACAAGACGTTGCTCCGAACCATTCATCGGGACATCTCTGTCCTCACTGTCCAGGTACCGAAGATGATGCTCGACGAGTACGAAGAAGCGCTGATCACGCAACGGATCATGCGCTTCACGGTCGACGATGTCGTGTATTGCCTCATCGGCGCCAGCGGCTCGGCCAAAGACGGAAAATTCTATGCCGTCGAGGAGAAGTACGAGAAGCTGATCGCCGACCGATTCCAGAAATGGCCGCAGGCAGCCATTACGTACTTCGGCATTCTGGTTTCAGACTGCCAGGTCGTAATCGAAGAACCCGACACCGATATTTTGGTGGTCGAAGATCATGCGCTGGGGACCAACGATTGCCGCGGATGGATCTCGGAGCGCCTGTTTCGCAAGCTTGGGCTTCCGGAGCATCGCTTCTACCAGTTCCGTCTCGCGCTCGAGAAGACCCAGGCCAAAGGCTCTTTCAAGGTTATGGCGGATGACGTCGCCGACCTGATCGCAGCCGATATCGTAGTACCCGAAAGCTCGATTAAACCAAAGCTCGATCTGGGTTTCCCCGACGAATGCCAGAAGTGGTTTGCTGGTCTCAAGAGCGGAATCCAGGGCTTGCGGTTCCGGTCTCCAATGGCATTGGGGATCCGGGACTACTCGCGCGAGCTGCAGTTCAAATCCAGCTATACGCTTACCGAACACGCGCCGCTCGACTCCCTCAAGACCGAGATCATCCCTCGGGCTCTCGAAGAAGTTCGCAGCGTCGTTTCCACTGCCATGAATGGCGACTACTCGAAGCTGCTTGAAGCGATCGGGACATCGGCCACGCAAGGACAAGTGGAGGATTCAGAAGACGCAGAATACACGTCTCAGGAATCCGGCATCGTCGAAGCCGTTCTGAAGTCGGACGGCAGCGGCGCTCTGATTCAACACCCGTTCATCAACAACAAGCTGCAACAGTTGCTGGCGAAGTGGGCATTCAAAGTATCGACCGGAGGCGGTTTTCGGATGCCGGCATTCGCTCTGGCGGACGATGGATATATGTTCGTGCACAACGGACAGGTGTTCGCCGGTTCCGACTGGGTTCCCGAGAACACGGCGATCAGTTCTCTCTGCACGAACCGGGGACTGGTCATCCGCTATCCCATTCGTATGAAGGAGGATTTGCTGCCAGTCAGCATTCTCACCTTCGACCAAACGGTCCACCATCTCGAGCGGGTCCTTCGGGATACCGGCTGCGGGATGGATTCGGCGCACATTCCCGACCTGGTTGAACGCCAGCTTCGTATCACCGGCACTTTCACACTGCATTCGAAGACCGCGGAACGAATGGCG
>JBBSHP010000048.1:0-12318 GCA_038232555.1 Bryobacterales bacterium | reverse complement strand
TGAGCAGAGCAGTGATGGCCTGCTGCAGCGGATCAGCACTGGTGAGGTCCTGATAATTGAGCGCGGCGAGCAGAGCGCGAGGCGATTGGTCCAGGGCAGAGGCGGCGGACTCGACCCAGGCGGCTTGCTCGGCGAAGCGGCGCAGGGCAGGATAGGGAGCTTCCGCAGGCCGGGCCAGCGCGGCGGATACGGCATCACACAGGGCTGACAGCAGAGCTGAGTGAGCTGCATCAAATTCCGCTTGCAGATCGTTGCGCGGGCGGATTTGGGTGGAGGCAAGGGCCGGCAGATCCACCACGATGGAGTGAGCGGCGACGGCGGACCGGCTGATCCAGTGGACGTGGTGCTCATCGGTTGGCGCGGTGAGGATGATGGGGCGCTGCAAAAGCAAGTGCAGCGGGTCCACATCGGCGGGGGTTTCGCGGAGCCCGAGCACAGAGCCGGCAGAGAGGCGGGCGAGCGCATCCGACATGGTGACGGAAATGCGGCGCACATGATCAAAAGCGAGCACCCAGTGAGAGTGGGCGAGTTGCAGTAACTGGCGCTCGGTGCGCGGCAAGGGCTGGAACGGAACGGCGTTGGGATCGATGAGCGCCCGCAGCAGTGCGGCACAAGTAGATTTGCCACTGTTGGCGGGGCCGCGCAGAATCAAAATCGGATAGGGGCCAGAGGGGCGCAGGGCGGCGATGGTCCAGGCCAGAATCGCAGACCAGTGCTGCGGCTGAGAGAGATTGAGAATCGAGCGGAGTTGCTGGAGGCGGGCGGACGGACGGGTCTCGGTTTCAGTGGGCGCGGGCAGTGGGCGCGGGCAGCGGGCGCGAGTTGCGGGCGTTGGCGAAATGATAATCGAGACCGGAGACCACACGCCAACCCTGTGGAGAGATCTCGACAACCTGGCCCAGCTCATTGTAGAGATCGAGGATGAGATCGGAGCCACGCGCGGCAATACGGCGGGCGACGGCGGGACGGCTGGCATCGGAAAACCAAGCGCTGGCTTCGAGCTGCCGGACGGCATTGCGCAGGGCCCCGGCGTTGGGAGCCACGGAGAATTCCCGATAGAAGTTATCGGCGAGCCAGGCATAGAAGCGAGGCGAGCGAACCGGGATCACCTGCTGGGCCTCCGGACCGAGCGGAATGCTGACGAAGGCCTGGCCGAGGCTGGAGGCGAACGGCTCGGCGGCACGTGCGCACTGGAGCACCTCTTGGACAGGTTGGCTGGGGGTGGTGGACTTGAGCATCTACTACGTTGTTAGCAGGCGGGTGGAGGGCGTGAGGTGGGTGGGGGAGGTATGTTGTTGAGGGGGTGGGAGATATAGGTGTGAAATAGTTGGCACTCGGGAAATGGGTGGCTGTGGGTTGAGCGGGATGCGTGAAGATTGGGGTGGATGTTGGGCGGAGATTACAGAAGGCGCCGCGTGGCGCTCGGCCGGTTGCGGTGACTGTGGTGCAGCCGGTCTAGAGACCGGCGCGGGGGATGGCGGAGATGAAATTGGGATAAGTCTTTAGTTCATTTCTGCCAGGAATCGACTATAGATTTGGCTTCTCTCACGTCCGGGTCGGGGATCTCCCGGACAGACTTGATCGCAATAATTCCGTTGCCGGTTTTCAGAAACTCCGCTCTGCTCCGTCGAGAGTGGCAAATGGAAATGGCTGCCACAATGAGGACATGCCGGCGCTTCAAGCGATTAAAAAGCTGGCACGCACCAGTTTCCGGCGACCGGAAGCGCTGCTCGATGCCCTGCTGAAAAAGCACGCGCAGGAAGGTGGCAATGTGTGAACCGCTCTCGCGCTCCCGGCCCGCGCCCGGCCTCGCTACGGCGCGCACTCGATTAGGCGGATGATGAAGGCGGCAGGAAGATGCGGGCTGTGATGTTGTAATGCAGTCCGAAACCATAGCCTCGTTAGTCGTAACGCAGTGCGAGCATCGGGTCGATACGAACGGCTCGCCTAGCCGGAAGATAAGCAGCGAATAACGCAACGGCGATCAATAATGCGGATACACTTACGTATGTCACTGTGTCTGTCGGCTTGACCCCATATAGCAAGCCGTTAATCCATCGTGCCAAGCTCACTGATCCCATGCAGCCCAGTGCGACACCAATCAAGATCAACTTAGCCGCGCGTCCGACCACGTTTGCAAGCACATCATGCTCGCCCGCCCCGAGCGCCATGCGAATGCCAATTTCGTGTGTCCGTTCCGTAACCGAGTAGGACAGTACTCCATAGGTGCCCACCATCGCGAGTAGCAGGGCCATTCCCGCGAATATTCCTAACAGAACCGCCTGGAATTTGCGCGGTGCGATTGCAGCGGACAATCGGTCCTCTAGGGTTTCGGGGCGGACCATCGAAACGCCCGGCGTACGACTCACCAGTTTACGGACGGAGTTTGCCAATGCTATAGGATCTGAAGAAGTGCGCACGAGTAGTGTGGCCATGCCACGGAACGGTACCTGCGCCGACGACACGAAGGCCGCCATCTCTGGGTCAGCATCCGGTCGCCATCGGAAATCATTCACAACACCAACAATTGTCGGAAATTCAGTACCTGGGCCCCCGGTATCGATCCGCTTCCCGATGATTGATCCGTTCTCCGAAAATAGTCGCAGATAGGCTCGCTCGGTCGCTTCGTTGACCACCGCAACCGGCGGTGAGCCCTTTCGATCTCGATCATTGAACCAGCGCCCAGAAAGTAGCCGCAAACCGAGGGTCGCAGAATACTGGGGTGAAACGCAGGGAAGATTGAGATTCGCGCCCCTTTCCGAAGGCGGATTGGGCAAGCCATAGATACGGAAGGGTACGGTTCCGCAGCCAGACGCCGCCGCAGCCCGGACACCGGGAATTCTCTGAATCCGACTAACGAGATCGTCGATGTATCGTTCCGTGTTGTGCGGACCGGCGATCTGCCGACTATTAATAGAGGTGTTGAGTACAAGTTCCGGAGCGAAACTCATCGTCTGCGATCGTATGACCCAGAGGCTCTTAAGCATTAGTCCAGCGCCGCTCAACAGTACCAAGGTCAGGGCGAGTTCGGCAACAACCAGGAAGTCTTGCAGTGAATGGCGGCGTCCGAGTATAGAGGAGCTCCTGCCGCCTTCATTCAGGTTCACCGCAGGATCCGTTCGCGAGCCGGACCAGGCGGGCGCCAACCCAGAAAGAATACCGGTCAGCAGGCCTACAGCAAGACAGAACACCAGAACGTTCCAATCAATGGCGGCGTTTCTAATTCGTGGCACGTCCATCGGGCTAATCGTGAGAAGTAGACGGAGTGCCCAGAATGCGAAGACAATACCCGCAGCTCCTCCCGCTAGCGCCAGAAGTATGCTCTCGGTAAGCAACTGCTTGATAAGCCGGCTCTTGGCGGCTCCGAGTGCCGCGCGGATTGCCATTTCTTTGCGTCGCGCGGCTGCCCGCACGAGCAGAAGATTGGAGATATTCACGCAGGCGACGAGCAGCACGAATCCAGCCGCGACCCACAAGATAAGGAGTGGCCGACGCATACCCCCGGCAATGCGATCACGAAGCAGCATAACGCGCAGGTTGGTTCGTGAATCAGTTGGGCGCTGTTTGGCGATATCTGCTCGTATTGTTTCCAGTTCAGCGCGAGCAGTCTCCAGCGTCACGTGCTGTCTGAGACGGCCCAGAACCTGGACGGCCGGCCCACGCCCGCGAAACTGTGCGATATCGAACGGCATATTCACAATGGCGTCAGCTTCTCTTTGAACTCCAAAGAGGCTAGGCACCTCAAAGCCAAAACCGGGGGGTAGGACGCCTATCACAATAAACGGGACGTTGTTCATGACCAGGGTCGCACCCAAAGCGAGATCACCACCGCCGAACTGTTGCTGGAGGAAGCGATCGCTAATCAGGGCAACGCGTCTAGGCGGCCCACCTGACGCAAGATCGACTTCTTCTCTAAGAAAGTCACGTCCCTTTGCTGGCGAGACGCCGAAGGACTCACGGAGGGTGCCCGCGAACATCACTGCGCGGACCGGGAGAGCGTCGCCACCTCTGGTTAGCGTTTGATCCGTGGGCGCGAACGCCGCCAGTGACTCGAAGGAGTGTGCCCGGCCACGCCACTGAAGATAATCAGCCGCCCCAACCACATCCGTCAGACCGTGCTCAGCGACAAAGACCAATCGTTCTGGCTCGCGATACGGCAAAGGCTTCAGCAGGATCTCATAAACCACCGCAAACAGTGCTGCATTTGCACCAATACCGAGCATGAGTGTTAGGATCACCGCAACCGTTACACCGGGACTCCGTCTTAGTGTACGGACGGCGAATCGAACGTCTCTCCAAAAGAAGTCGATGATAACAGTGCTCATTTCCTAGCCGTTGGAGGGCGGCTGTCTTGAAGAGCATTGGCGATACCTGCGGATTGTAATGCCCTCTGGTGTTGCCGATGCATCTCATCGCGAATCTGCAATTCCTTCGATAGCTCCCGGGCAGTGACAACCCCATCTCCGTTCCGATCTGCCCGTTGGAGAAGTTCTTCCAGTGGCTCTGCCCTATTGGCCGCCCGTTCCAGTTGCGAGATCTTGCCGTCCCTGTTCGTATCGAGCCTGGATAGGATCATAGCGGTTCGATTGTCGACCGCCTCGGGAAGCACCTCGGCTGGCGTGAGAATGCCGTCGTGATTCTTGTCGAGCGCTCTCAGCGCGACCGAACTGTTCTTAATTTCATCCGCGGAGATATCGCCGTTGTGATCGGCGTCCAGAGTTGCGAGCACTGGATTCAATCGCATGAACTCCAGGCGTGCACGTCGCACAAACGCGGGGTCCGGTTCCGGACTTAATTTACCTCCTAGTGTGAACCCGCATTCCTCCGCACTCAGCCTACCGTCGCCGTCCAAGTCGAGTTTTTTGAGCGCCGACGAGGCGGTGACAATTTCCCACGCAGAAATGTCGCGGTCCTGATTGGCATCCAAGACGTCAAGGACACGAATTATCTTGAAGTAAACCTTGGCGATCTCGTACAGAGGATCTACTGGCGGAGATGCCACTTTAATTTCTGTGGTCGGTTCGCCCTCCATTGAGGATCGCTCCACAGGCAGTACTTGAGGGCGGGGATACTTGGCTCCAATCAGCAGTCGGGGAACGTTTTTGCCTCCCCTGCTGATAGCAATGCTCACTACGCCAAAAAGCATTGCCGACAAGAGGACGCCGCTTACGAGAGCCCTCTGGCGAATGGGGCGGCTCTCAAAGGTGTGAAACATAGGTATGTTGTAAGCCTGCGCCGGACCTACTGCCGAGAACAGCGCTTCCTGGCGCCTCGGTCGCAGCGCCCACTGGCGGAATAACGAGACGAGCCCATCCAGCAACAGAGCCATAACCGCCACCTTCCGCCCTTCTTCGTCGAAAATATTTGTCATTTCTTCTCCAAAGCGCTCGCGGAACGAACGCGGGTGCAAGCGGAGCAAAATCGTGTACAACAAACGGCCCATCATGCCCTCCTTGGCCTAGCCGAGCCCAGCCTGAGCCTTCCCTCCCGAATAACGCCCTCAAGTCGAGCAATTTCGGCGGTCAGCACTCTGCCACCCAAGGTATCCAAGCGGTAATAACGGCGCCGCGGCTGTTCAAGGTCAACCCGGCTAACCTCCTGTACAAGGCCTTGCTCCAGCAGTCGTTGCAGGTTGTCGTAGAGTGTTCCCGGGCCTAGCTTATATTGGCCTTCAGATTGGCGCGACACTTCTTGCATGATTCCGTAGCCGTGCAGGTCTTCACCGGCGAGGGCCAACAGGATGTGCAGCGTTGCCGGGGTCAACGGGAGAAACCTATCCACATCTGCCTTCATAGTCGACTTCCGTTATATCAGATTTCGACACTTCAAGTCAATACCATTGGTGAAATCCAACGGAGCAGTGTTCCGTTGACAGCCACTTCAGGGCCCTTCCTTATCCCCTTAGCGTGCGATATTTGACCAATGGAGGGGTGACCCCAGAAACTCCCAAAAAGGCGAACTTTCCCAAACACTCGTTACGAACTCCGTAAGGGCACTTTTACTCTTTGTCATTTAAGCACGATAAAAAACATTTTTTTGCTTTCGGGTGCGGCGTAGATCGGCCGCATCGAGGAGCAAAAGGACTCCCGATCCTTGTAGGGACGAACTTGGTGGCGTTGCGGACTGGTGCACAAGGCACAATGAGGGCGCGGCGCTAAGCAACCCGCAGGTCTCAAAGAGAATGACCACCGACGAGTCGGATTGAGGCCGACATCGGTCTGTGCAATTTCCAACTGGGTGCCCGATCGTTCCACATGCCGCCACGGACAGGATAGGCTCAGCCTAAATCCTTAGCCTTTCAGGGTAGAATTATGTGCGTGAGCACCGTGATACAACGATCTGTATACGCCTGCTCAGGTGTCTGCTATCACCAGCCTTTCGCTGGCCGCGGTGCACAAAGCGATTGAATACCGGTTGATCCGCTCCAAGCGGGTCCGGGAAGGCCGGGTCGTTCACCGGATGCTCTCCAAATCGCAGGCCGTTTACCTGCGGATGGAAGCTAAAGGCCTAAGGTCACTGCCACTCGCTAGCCGACGTCAAGTGGCGCAAGCTGTCGAACAGGACCCGGGCATTAATGTCATGGCCCTTTCGGAGGGAAGTGTCATCCTGATCCAGTTCAAATCGGCGCGCCAAGAGGTCGCTACCGGTCTGCGACGTTTGGCCCAGGCAGTCCGCATGGTGGAATCGGATACGGCAATCATGCACGGTGCGCCGGTTTATAAAGGAACTCGAATTCCGGTTGAGAGCATCGCGGAGATGCTTTCGCAAGGAGCTACGGTAGCGGAGATTCTCGACGGATATCCGCCGCTGAGCCGTGAAAAGGTGGAGTTGGCGCTGATGTACTGCAGGGCATTCCCTCGCAGGGGTCGTCCTGCTATACGTCCGTGGGCGAATCGTACAGCCCGACGAGTCAGCGAACACTCGTCGAGCTGATGAAGTTCCTGATTGACGAGTGCCTGCACACTTCTCTGATCGGGCTGGCGCATGAGGCGGGGCACGTGTGCGATCACGTCAATTTTCTTGGCTTGGGTGGGCAGAAGGACTGGCAGTTGATGGCCAAGATCCGCGGCGAGGATTACACGTTTGTGACAAACAACCGAGGCGACTTCAGTGCCCTCTATTCGAGAGAAGAGATGCATGCAGGGCTGGTCATTATCGTTCCGAATGTCACACCGTTCCGCCCGCGGGAGCTCTTCCAAGCCGCCCTCCGTCATATGGAGTTCGTAGTCTGATGAACGCCGTTTTGGAAGTGGATATCTCAGGTAGAACCGTTACCTGCCACGAGTATTTGTATCCAGATCCATGAATGTTCGGGGGCGGGCTTTCATTAGTCCAATATCCCATGTGAGTCATTGCGGTGGTTGGTCCTGGACGGCGTGGATGATTGTGGTCGGACCGGGCGTGGATATGTGTGTTGAGTATGCCAACCACGTGGCCGATTGGCCGGGCTTGCGTCCAGCCAACTGGCAGAGTGATGGAACCCTACTTGGTGCCGGCGTGGCCTTGCTCGAACAGCAGCTTGGTCGAGGTGCCACCCAGGCGGATTTCCTGGAGATCGTTGGCAGAGCTATCGCTGCCGTAACCGACTGACGTTGAAAGGAACTTCTGTGTTCCGGTTTCAACCTTTACGTCGGTTTCGGCGGTCGTTTTGCCCTGCTTCAAAATGGCCTTGTTGTCTCGAATTTCAACCTTAACCTCACCGGCCTTCAGTTCAGTTCCGTTCACCACGGTGGACCGGTACAGGTTGACCCGGTAGCTGCTGTTGCCTGCATAGGCTACAGTGCCGGCAAGGGCGAGTACGGCGATCGCGAGATTTTTTACTGCTTTCATTTTCGTGCTCCCTGAGTGAATTTTTCGTCTTCTTGCTCAGTGTACGTGTGATTCCTCGAAATGGAAGTAATGCAGCCCACGCTATCGGCGTTTCCAACGGTTAGGGAACGGTTGCCAAGCGGCTAAGTGATTGATTTTGGTTCGAAATATGTTAACGTGGGTTGGCTGCCTGCGCGGCGCTCTTTGGCCTGAACGATGAACCCCAACCTCGACAGTCTCAAACTGGAAATTCAAGAATTCCTGGAAGCCGAAGGGTTTTCCATCTTTCACGGCTACTCACGCATGATGGATTCGCTGCCCCTGGTCTATTGGAACTGCGAGGAGTACCCGGATTACAAAATGTTCGTGAAGACGGCCAAAAGCTCCGGGGCTCCGATCATGGTCTACCATCACCGGGAGTTCGCGGCCGATCAGGTGAACGACGCGCTGGATCGCCTGGAAACCGTCGAGATGCCGCGCGATGAAGCCCGCAAACTGGAGCGGCGTCTGAAAGAACTGCGGGTGTACGAAGGCTTCACCTGTGCGATCGAGCTGTCGTTTGATCTCTCCAGCCGTATCTACGTCTTCGAATTGCGCACGGAGTGGTACGAGGAGCTCTCCGAGCTGATGGACGACCTCGACATGCTGGGCGCCGATGTCGAACCGGAAGACGAAGAGCCGCTGGGCGGCTACTTTTCGAAGAACTGAGTGCCAGCCCGCTGGTCCCTTCCGGCCATTGACCTGCAGCAAGCCGCCGGCTTGTCCAGCGCGCTGGGCATCCGGCCCCTGACCGCGCGGGTGCTGATGAGCCGGGGCATTGGCGAACCGGATGCGGCCCACCGCTTTCTGCACCCCACTCTCGAACACCTGCACGACCCACATCAGTTGGCCGGCATGGGCGAGGCGCTGGCCCGTCTGAGGCGCGCTATCTCCGGCAGTGAAAAGATCCTGATCTATGGCGACTACGATGTGGACGGTACCATCTCGGTGGTCATTCTCAAGAAGGCTATCGAACTGGCGGGTGGAACCGCCGCGTTCCATGTGCCGCACCGTCTGCGCGAAGGCTATGGAATGCGCGCGGAAGTGATCGAGCGCGCCGCCGCGATGGGGGTGAAACTGATCATCAGCGTCGACACGGGCATCCGAGCCAGTGAGGTGGTGAAGGGGGCACACGAGCTGGGAATCGACGTCATCGTCACGGACCACCACTTGCCTGACGCGGAGCTGCCGCCGGCCCACGCCGTAGTCAATCCCAATCGCCCGGACTGCACTTATCCGGAAAAGAATCTATGCGGGGCCGGCGTGGCTTTCAAACTTGTCCAGGCCTTACTGCAAACCCTGGGTTGGCCGCCGGTAAAGCTGCAGCATATGTTCCGGAGTTTCCTGAAGCTGGTTGCGATCGCGACGGTAGCCGACGTGGTGCCGCTAATCGGCGAGAACCGCGTGATTGTGAAGCACGGCTTGCAAGGATTGACCAAGCTGCACAACCCGGGGCTGCAGGCCATCATGGAAGTTTCGGGGCTGCTGGACGGCGATGCTCCGAGTGCGCGCGAAGTAGCTTTTCAGATTGCGCCGCGCATCAACGCTGCCGGCCGGATGGCCCACGCCGAGGATGTGATTCAGATGTTCCTCACCGGAGATCTGGAGACGGCTCGCGGCTTCGCGCGGCAACTGCATGAGCTGAATCATGACCGGCAGCAGACCGAAGCCGAGATCGTCCGCAGCATCGTCGAAGAGTGCACGCGGAACCCGGTGACTGACGATCAAGCGGCGTTGGTATTCAGCGCTCCGGAGTGGCATCGGGGCGTGGTCGGGATTGTGGCCAGCCGACTGGTGGAGAAATATGGCCGGCCCGTGTTTGTGTTGAGTGAAGAGGACGGCGAAGCACAAGGGTCCGGCCGCAGCATCCGCGCTTTCCATTTACTGGACGCGCTGGAATCGATGCCTGGGCTGTTTACGCGGTTCGGTGGGCATCGCCAAGCGGCCGGAGTCGGGCTGCATTCCGACCGGATAGGGGAGTTTCGCGAGCGGCTGAATCAATACGCCGCGGCGCTGCTGAGTCCGGCCGATTTTCAACCGCAGTTGGGAATCGATGCAATGCTGAGCCTGCGGGAGCTGGATGACGATGCGGTTTTTGAACTGCTGGGACTGGCTCCCTTCGGGTTCGGAAATGCGGCCCCGTTGCTGGGAGTAGAAGGTCTGGAAGTAGCGAACCCACCGGTTTTGATGAAAGAGAAACACGCCCGGGTGTTGTTCCGACAGAACGGGCGCAGTCTGATGACCAAGGCATGGAACTTCGGCCCGCGCTGCGCTGAGGTGGCAATGGGTACGCGGGTGGATGCAGCTATCTGCCTGGAAGAAGACACGTATGCGTTAAGGCGGGGATGGCCGGGCTGGTGCGCGGTGCTGAAAGACGTCCGGCCAGCGATCTGAACGACTAACGGCGGCGACGATAGCGGCCCCCGCCTCCACCCAGCGAACCCAGATCGATGAGCGCTGCCAGTACCAGCCACAGCAGGTTGAGACCGCTTATAGGAAGACTGTTATTCACCATGTAAGCGTAAACCAGCGTGGTGAGCGGCAGGAAGATGAACCCGAGCAGCAGATACAGGACATTGTGATAGGCGCGCTCCAGATAGCTGCTCAGGAAAAACAGCAGCAGCAGTGCAACGCGGGGAAACGCGAGGACGACGATCAGCAGAAGGCACGGCATAAATTAGTGAGACCGGGCCGGACCGCGGTGGTGAAAAGGCCACAGCCGCGCAGGGGCCTTGCCTAGCTTTGCGACTGAGTGAAGGATACCGCCGTTCTTACGGTCTGCCGGGTTTACCGGAGTCCTGATGGCAATGGACTGCGGCGACCTTACTTGAGCCGGGGGTGTGGAATCGGCTCCATCAGGTTCGAAAGTGCTGCGCGATTGGATCACGTGCAAACTTTCATCGGTGCTATGGTGATCCCGATCGAAAGCCTTCATGCGAAAAACCACGCTGTCCGTGTATGCCGAGTACAGAATATGACCTTTCATAATATCGCGGTCGGTCAGGAGCAGTTGGGTTCGATGGGTGCCGTCTTCGATCAGCAGATCCGCCTCGGGTGACAAGTTAAAAGGTGGGACTTTCGGATTCCACGACAATCTTAACTCATCGCCAATTTGTTCCGAGCGCAGCCCAAGACGTAGGGCCGGGGTCTTGACCACGGCGGCAGATTCAGTCGACCGCCGGTAGACCCAGACCACCAGCGCTGCAAATACTACAACCGCGCAAGCAGCCCACACCGATACACGGGCACGTTCCGTCATGGCCTCGATCCTCTAGACGTAGCTGTAGCAGGTTTAGAACCAAATTTACTGACGATGATTATCGATTAAGTCGCGGGTGCCGCCGTAAACGAATCCACGCACCATGTCGCGGGCAAAAAAGTCGTGTGGGAAGCCGAGTTCAATCGCGCTGGCGTCCGTCAGCCGTTTCAGATGGTCCGGGGTCAGGCTGAATTTGAGCGCGTCCAGGTTGTCTTGGGCCTGTTTCAGGTTTCGTGCGCCAATGATCGGAATGACAACCCCGCTCTGCTGCCGGACCCAATTGATCGCAACTTGCGCTGGCGAATAACCACTCTCGGAGGCGATCACCTGGACCGCATCTACAATACGCTGCTTACGCTCATCGAGCTTGGCATCCTGCAGGCGTTTGGGCTGGTCGTGTTCCGCCGCCGTGTACTTGCCCGTGAGCACGCCGGAGGCGAGCGGCGCCCAAGCGGTCACGCCGATCTCCAATTCGCGGGCCATCGGCAAAAGCTCGCGCTCGGGGGCACGCTGAATCAGGCTGTACTCGATCTGCAATCCAATAAAAGAGGTCCAGCCGCGCAGCTCGGCCATCGTGTTGGCCCGTGAGACTACCCAGGCGGGCGCGTCGGAGATGCCCGCATAGAGAATTTTACCGGCTCGGACCAAATCGTCGAAAGCCCGCATGACCTCATCGATGGGAGTAAGGAAATCCCAAATGTGCAGCCAATACAGATCGATGTAATCGGTCTTCAACCGCTTCAGGCTGGCTTCCACGGCCTGGACCATACTCTTGCGATGATTGCCGGCGGCATTGGGATCGGTGCCAGGCATCGCGTTGGTGTACTTGGTAGCGAGCACGATCCGGCCACGGTCGGAGCCCATGAACTCGCCGAGAAAATCTTCGCTGGTTCCGTTGGTGTAAAGGTTGGCGGTATCGATGAAGTTTCCACCGGCGGCGAGGAACGCATCGTAAATCGAGCGGCTCTCTGGCTTCGAAGCGCCCCAGCCCCAGTCTTCTCCAAAGGTCATTGTTCCTAAACAGAGCTCGGAGACGCGCAGGCCGCTTCGACCAAGAAGTTTATACCGCATATGGACAATGCATGGCTCAGGTACATTATAGGAGACGCGATGAACTGGGCCGGGACGGGCGCGGGCGCACTCTGTTTGGCTGTGATGCTGGCCGCCTTTGGAGCGCACGGGTTACGCGACCGTCTGGATGCGTACTCGAT
>JBBSHP010000047.1:0-12347 GCA_038232555.1 Bryobacterales bacterium | reverse complement strand
GCAGGGGTTCGCCACCGCGCTGGCCATGCTGGGCCTGCAAGGTCGGGGAGAACACGGCTTGGTGGGCTTAGCCGAGCGGGCCTTGTCGGAATCCAAGTCGTCCCTCGCGAGCGCCTGGCTCAGCATTGCCCTGCGCTGTTACGGAGCGGGACTCGTCAGCCCGGAGCGGCGCCGCGAGTCCCCGGACGTGATGCTCGCGGCTCTCCAGGCGCTCGGGCATGCCGATGGAAATTACCGCCTGCTCCAATCCCAACCAATCGAACGGAGCATCCTATGACCCGGCGCAAGTTCATTCCGCTGGCGGGCCTCGCGGCGGGAGCGGCTTACCTGGGCGTGCGGGGTGAACACACTCCGCAACACCTGTCAGGGCCGCCCGGGCGGTCGCCCGTCGCGATCCTTAAGGCACGCTCCTATTCGGAAGATCTGGTCACGAAGATGGTTGACGGCGCCCGCAACTGTGGCCTAAATGTGCGCGGCCAACGAGTGCTGCTGAAGCCGAACCTGGTCGAGTTCGATGCCTCCACCGTTATCAATACGGATGTGGCAGTCCTGGCGGCCGCATTGGAGCTGTTCCAGCGTCTGGGGGCGGCGGAAGTACGAATTGGCGAAGGCCCAGGTCACCGGCGCGATACCTACGATCTCGCAGCGGAAGCCAATTATCGCTCCAGCATCGCCCGATTCGACGATCTGTTTGTGGATCTGAACCGGGACGACGTCACGGCCGTGCAAGGGTTTGCCAACGAGCGCGACTTCTACTTCCCCAATGCAGCCTTAGGCGCTGACCTCATCGTCTCATTGGCGAAAATGAAAACCCACCACTGGGCAGGCGTGACCCTCTCGATGAAGAACCTGTTCGGTCTGGTGCCCGGCTCCGTGTACGGATGGCCCAAAAACAAACTGCACTACATCGGCATCCCGGAATCGATCATAGCGATCAACCGCCAGTTTCCGCGGACCTTCGCGATTGTGGATGGCATTGTCGGGATGGAAGGAAATGGGCCCATTCAAGGTACCCCCAAAGCGGGCGGCGTACTCGTGATGGGGAGCGATCTGGTGGCAGTGGACGCCACCTGCTGCCGGATCATGGGCATCGATCCCATTCGCGTCGAATATCTGCGGATGGCAGCTGCAATCGGCCACTTGGGTATCGATCGGATTGAGCAGCGCGCTGAGTTGATAGCCAGCGTCCAGGGCAACTGGCAACGGCCGCCCGGCTTTACAGGCTAAATTTCAACGGATCGAAACAGCCCTGCAGTCATCCACTCGCGAAACCAGCCAAACAGCTTTTTCTGCGTGGCGGCCACACTTCGGATGGCTTCTCCCACCGGCACCCCCGCCGCTAAGGCGCTCAACAACTCGAAGGCAGGACGCGGTAAGCTGTCGCGATAAAGCAAGCACTCGTTCCGGTAAACCACCAGCCAATTCTCTTTCTGCTGAATTCGGGGAATCGAATTCTCTTCGTCTACCCCGCCCAGATACGCGCTCACCGGATACTGAAACGTCAAGAGCCGGAGAGCTGCCACGGGCTTCAGCCGGGCGTTTTCCCAGGCGTCCGATGGGATCGCAGCTATTTCCGCAGCCGTCAGTACCGGTGTGTCTTCGGCATCGAACACTTCCGTGACAGCCAGCTCCAGGCGTGCAAGTTCGCACAGAAATGCGTGCTTCGGCAGCTCCGTTTGCGTAGCCACAAATGCGGGAAAGTGATCGCCCAAGCGGTTCAAAGTGTAGCTGCGGGATGGATACTGGTCCACATACCGGGCCACCAATTCTGAAAAGGCGTCTTCTCCTAAGAAATGCTGGATGGCGGGGTAATCGCCCGCCAGCGCTTCCTCCAGCCTGGCTAAGTACATGCCCCGGTAAATTCCGAGCCGCTCCAGTGGCGTAAGCGTGTCGGAAGGCAGCACCATGTGTAGCGCGGCCTCCGCTGAAACCTCGGCCTGCACCGCCTCCGCTCGCAGCGCTTATTCATCCTGGCCATTGGCGACGATGAACGCCTGCATCCAACGTTGGATTCGGGCTAGACCGGGATCAAGATCAATCGCCATACGCCATTTCGGCCTCAAGTTCCGGCTGAGCGTCTGTCATCTCGCGGTGGTGTCGGGCCTTCAGCGCCTCCGCATGCACCACGTCGAATTCCGGAATATCGGCATCCCACTCCAACAACGTCGAAACACCGCCCATGCGCTGATACGCGTGCCGGTACAGGTCCCAAACCGCTTCCACTACATGCGCGCTGTGAGTGTCCAGGATATGCGTGCCCTTGTGGGTGTGGCCCGCCAGGTGGATTTGGACCACCCGGTCGGCGGGTATCGTGTCCAGATACGCAATCGGATCGAAGTCATGGTTGAACGCACTCACGTAGACATTATTTACATCCAGCAGAATGCCGCAGTCCGCGCGCGCGGCCAGTTCGGCCAGGAATTCGCACTCAGTCCAGGAGGAATTGCGAAACTCCAGGTAAGTGGACGGATTCTCGAGCACCAGCGTCCGCTCCATAAAATCCTGAATTATCCGCACCCGCTCCACGGTGTGTTTTAAGGACTCGTCTGTGTACGGCATTGGCAGCAGGTCATGAACGTTCAATCCGGCTACCCCGGTCCAACACAGGTGGTCGGACACCCAGCGCGCATTGATGCGCTTGGCCAGCACCTTCAATTTGCCAAGGAAGTCGAAATCGACCGGGTCGGTACTTCCCACCGACATCGAAACACCGTGCAGCACCACCGGATAGTGCGCGGCCACGTGGTCCAGAACCTGCATGGGCCGGCCACCCGTGTCCAGGTAGTTCTCCGAGAGAATTTCGAACCAGTCCACCGGAGGATGCGTGGACAAAATATGTTCGTAGTGCTTGGTGCGTAAACCGACTCCAAATCCTAGGTCGGGAAAGCCCCAACGATTTCCTGCACGGTTGGTATCAGACATGGGTTGTATCGGAGATGGCCTGTACCCTATTATCGCTCTCTTTCCCGATTCCGAGCTTCTTTGCGATCAAATGGTCAAGACTCAACCAGCCGGGACCGTGCAGAATAAGCCAGAGCAGAAAAAGACCGTACACGACGGGCACTACGTCCAGCAGGCCGCCGGGAAAATTTTTTATGAAATTCTCTTTCTCAGCCGTCAGCAAAGCTACTGCCATGCTTCCCGACAAAAGTAGCGCCACCACCCGTGTTCCCAGTCCAAGCATCAGGCAAATACCGCCCACCAGTTCCAGGGTGGCGATGAAGGTGGCATTCGCACGCGCAAACGGAATTCCGAGATCGCTGAAGTACGACGTAGTCCTATCAAGATCGCTCCACTTCCCCGAACCTGTCTGAAAAAAAGCGAAGCCCAGGATGAGACGTGTGATCAGCCGGGCGAGAAACCCAAGGGAGTGCGCGAGGTGTAGCGACCTTTGGATTAAACGCCGGAAAGCGCTTTGCTGGGATGCTGGAGGGGTGGGGTCGGTCATATACCTGGGGACAATTCCGAGGATCCAAACTACTCCCGTTGCGAGACGGGCTGCATCGCTGGCAGCAAGCCTCGCAACAGGTTTGCCCAAAGACCAAAAAAGCCGGCTCGGGCTGGATTACTACAGTTACCTATTACTTACTTCTTTTCGCCTTTCATAGCGGCTGGTCCGCAGCCACCCTTGCCCTTGCAGGAGTTCTTGCCTTTGCAACCGTTGTCGCTGCTCTTGCAGCCGCCCATGCCCTTGCAGGCATTCTGGCCCTTACAATCGTGCATCGCTTTCTTTTTCCTCTTGCCCTTCTTCATCGGTTTGTCGGCCGGAGTGGTGTTGTCCTGTGCCAGAGCTGCGCCTGCTGTCAGACCTGCGATAGCTGCGCCGAGTGCGATCCCAAACTTTCTGCGATTCATTTATGATCTCCTTTTCAAGTAGGCCTGAAAGGGCCCCTTGTAGATTGTACTTGTAACCTGGTTGTCTGGATGGGGTATCCAGCATTAATTTTTGTTCAAAGTAGCATCTCTGGATTGGCGATCCTCATCGTGATCAGCTGCGGGGCATTGTTGCTTGTGGTATGATCACATTAGTTGATAAGTATACGCTAATATCTGAGGTTTCTGAATGGACTTTAATAAATATACCGAACGATTGCAAGAAGCCGTTAGGGCCGCGCAGTCCAAAGCTCTCCACTTTGGCAACCAGCAGATCGATGTCGAGCATCTGCTCGCTGCCCTTCTCGAACAGGAAGGTGGATTGGCCCCCTCCATCCTCCGCAAAGCCGACATCAATGTTGAAACCCTGAAGACCCGGTTCGAACAGGAAATCCAGAAGTTCCCTAAGGTCTCGGGGTCGGGCGCCTCCCCAGACCAAGTCTATGTCACCGGGCGCCTCCAAAAATTGTTGACCCAAGCCGCGGAGGAGGCGAAGGCGCTGAAGGACGAATTCGTCTCCATTGAACACATCCTCTTGTCGGCCACGGTGGAACGAGGCGTCACGGGACTGCTCCTCAATGAATTCGGCGTCACCCGTGAGCGGCTGATGCGTGCTCTGCAGGAGGTGCGGGGTAATCAGCGCGTAACCAATGCCAATCCGGAGGCGACCTATGAGTCGCTTGAGAAATACGGCCGCGACCTCACTCAGTCCGCCTCGCAGGGAAAGCTTGACCCGGTGATTGGCCGCGACGAGGAGATCCGCCGCGTCATTCAAGTTCTTTCGCGCCGCACCAAGAACAATCCGGTGCTCATTGGCGAGCCGGGCGTCGGCAAGACCGCCATCGTAGAAGGCTTGGCGCAGCGCATCATCCGCGGCGACGTACCGGAAGGCCTCAAGGACAAACGCGTGGTCTCTTTAGACATGGGCGCGCTCATTGCCGGAGCCAAATTCCGTGGCGAGTTTGAAGAGCGCCTGAAGGCGGTACTGAAAGAAGTACAGTCCTCCGCCGGCCAGATCATCCTGTTCATCGACGAACTGCACACGGTGGTGGGGGCCGGTAAAGCGGAAGGGGCCATGGATGCCGGAAACCTGCTCAAGCCCATGCTGGCCCGCGGCGAATTGCATTGCATCGGGGCCACCACCCTCGACGAGTATCGGAAATACATCGAAAAGGACGCCGCGCTGGAGCGCCGTTTCCAGACCGTTCTAGTCGATCAGCCCAGCGTCGAAGATACCATCTCTATCCTGCGTGGCCTGCGCGAACGCTATGAGGTGCATCATGGCGTAAGAATCAAAGACACGGCTTTGGTCGCAGCGGCCGTGCTCTCCAACCGCTACATCTCGGACCGGTTCCTCCCCGACAAGGCCATCGATTTAGTCGACGAATCGGCCGCTAAACTGCGCACCGAGATCGACTCGATGCCGTCCGAGCTGGACGAGATTCTGCGACGCACCATGCAGCTTGAGATTGAGCGTGAAGCGCTGAAGAAGGAGTCCGACCCTGCTTCCAAAGACCGTTTGGCGAAAATCGTGAGAGAGTTAGCCGATCTGAAATCGAATTCGTCCGCCTTGCAGGCCCAATGGCAGGCCGAGACGGAAGCCGTGCAACGCCTGCGCGGTTTGCGCGAGGAGCTGGAGCAGACCCGCATTGAAATCGACAAAGCCGAGCGCCAGTACGATTTGAACAAGGCTGCTGAGTTGAAGTATGGGACTCTCGCTGAGCTGGAGCGCCGCATCACCGCAGATCAGGCCCGGTTGGCCGAGAAGCAGGCCGGCACCCGCCTCCTCAAAGAAGAGGTGGACGAGGAAGACATTGCGGGCGTGGTCAGCCGCTGGACGGGCGTGCCGGTCTCGAAGCTGCTGGAAGGAGAGATGCGGAAGCTGTTGCAACTGGAGGACGAGTTGCATGGGCGCGTGATCGGGCAGGACGAAGCGGTACTGGCGGTCGCCGAAGCGGTGATGCGGGCGCGCTCCGGGTTGAAGGATCCGAACCGCCCTATAGGGAGCTTTATTTTTTTGGGTCCCACTGGCGTCGGGAAGACTGAGTTGGCCCGCGCCTTGGCGCAGTTCCTGTTCGATGACGAACGCGCCATGATCCGCATCGATATGTCCGAGTACCAGGAAAAACATGCCGTAGCCCGTTTGATCGGAGCGCCTCCTGGCTATGTCGGATATGAAGAAGGTGGTCAGCTCACCGAGGCCGTCCGCCGCCGCCCTTATTCCGTCGTGCTTTTTGACGAAATTGAGAAGGCCCACCCGGACGTGTTCAACGTTCTGTTGCAAATCCTGGACGACGGACGTCTAACAGACGGGCAAGGCCGTACCGTGGACTTTAAGAACACCATCGCGATTATGACTTCGAACGTCGGCAGCCACCGCATCCTCGAATACAAGGGGAGTTTCTCAGGCGATGGTTACAGCCGTATGAAAGAAGCGGTTCTCGAGGAGTTGCGCCAGCACTTCCGTCCGGAATTCCTGAACCGTATCGACGAAACCATCGTATTCCATGCTTTGTCGGACGAACATTTGAAGCAGATTGTCGAGATCCAGTTAGCTGGGCTTCGCAAGCGCCTGGCCGAGCGTCATATCGAAATCGAATTGTCGGACCAGGCGCGGGGTCACCTGGCGCGATCTGGCTATGATGCGGCTTATGGCGCGAGGCCGTTGAAGCGCGCCATCCAACGTGAGATTGAAACTCCGCTCGCCCGACGCATTCTGGCGGGTGAAGTCCACGACCATCAACGTATAGTTATCGATCTCGACGGATCGGGAAAATTACAGTTTGAGACCGAAGGCGCGGCGGTTTCCTAGGCACTTACCGGGTTTCTTAAGGAATCCCGCGTACCGGATGACGTTTTCGCGCGTCAAACATTTTGAAAAGGGGAAAAGACTAACATGAACCATTCGTTCCATCTCCGCCGGACAACGGCGATCCTAGTGCTGGTGATTGCCGCCCTGATAGGCGGTTTGGTCGCCACTGTAAGCAGCACCCACAAAACTCCCATTCAGGTCACCGCTGCTCAGGCGGCTTCGGCGGCCGAGCAGGCGCCCTTCGGCACCTTTGCCCCCATGGTGAAGCAAGTCATGCCTGCGGTAGTGAATATATCGTCCACTCGAACCGTCAAAACCCAGCGCGGCGCTCCGGGTGGCATGTTCGAAGATCCGCTCTTCCAGCGCTTTTTCGGGGGTCGCATGCCACAGATGCCGCGCGAGCGCCGCAGCCAGAGTTTAGGATCCGGCGTGATCGTCAGCGCGGACGGTTACATCCTTACGAACAATCACGTGGTGGAAGACGCCAGTCAGGTCAAGGTTTCTTTTTCCGACAAACGTGAGTTTACTGCCAAGGTGATCGGGACCGATAAAGACACCGATGTGGCAGTAATCAAAATCGACCAGCAAAATCTTCCGGTGCTCCCGCTGAGCGATTCATCGCATACTCAGGTGGGCGACGTGGTTCTCGCGATTGGCAACCCCTTCGGCATCGGCCAGACCGTGACCATGGGTATCGTGAGCGCCACGGGACGCAGCATGGGCGGGAACATCGAGCGGTTTGAGGACTTCATCCAAACCGATGCGTCCATCAATCCCGGCAACTCCGGTGGAGCCTTGGTAAATACGCGCGGCGAGTTGGTCGGCATCAACACTGCGATCCTGGCCGGCGAAACCGGCGGTAATCAGGGCATCGGTTTTGCGATTCCGGTCAATCTGGCTCGCAACGTCATGGACCAGATCCGGAAGAGCGGCAAAGTCACTCGCGGGTTTATCGGTATCGCGCCCCAGGAGCTGACTCCGGATATGGCGCGCGCTTTCGGCAAGGCCGATCTGCGCGGCGTCGCCATCGCCTCGGTCGAACCCAACACGCCAGCCGCCAAGAGTGGGCTGCAGGTGGGGGATGTCATCACGGCGGTCAACAATCAGCCCGTCAGCGACGTGAACGCTTTCCGTTTGCAGGTAGCTGGCATGGCGCCTGGGTCCAATGTAAATCTCAAGGTCTTCCGCTCGGGCGCATATAAAGATGTTGCGCTGATGCTGGCGGAGTTAAAGTCGCAGACGGCGGCCAACGGCGACGCCGGCCCCAATATGCCGGGCGGCGGCGAAAAAGGAGCCATGCAGGGTGTTTCCGTTCAGGCCTTGAACTCCGATCTACGCCAGCAATTGCAGATCCCGGAAGGAACTACAGGTGTGATTATCACAGACCTGGATGAGGATTCGCCGGCAGCCCAGGCGGGTCTGCGCCAGGGCGACGTGATCGAGCAGGTCAACCGTAAACCGGTCACCACCGTCCAGCAATTCAACGCCGCGGTGAAACAAGGGACCGGAGACACCACATTGCTCCTGGTAAAGCGCGGCCAGGTAGCAAAGTTCGTGGTGATCCCCAACAAATAACCAAGCGCTTTATTTTCGAGCTCACTAAATATAAGCAGCCGGCACTCAACCCGGCTGCTTCTTTTTTTGCAAACCCGCATCTAAGTAAGGGAGCAAGTAAGAATGCACGAATTAAGAAAGAGATGGCCGCTCTTCATGCCCGAGTTGCCGGCCAAATGGCAGCCCCTGGCAGATGTCTGCCAGTGTCGGAGCGGTTGGCTGCTGAAGTTCGACTTGGCGGGCGTCCGTCTGGATGATGTCAGCGTGAGCGTTCGTGGCCGCTCGATTACGGTCAGCGGTTTTCGCAAGGACACCGTGATTGAAGAGGGCGCGAGCTACTACTCCATGGAAATTTCGTATAACCGGTTTGAGCGCACCGTGGAGCTGCCGGTAAATCTGGAAGGCGCGGAAATGATTCTGGAAGCGCGCAATGGTATCTTGCTGGTCCGTTTGATTGCACAAGGAGAATGACAATGTCTGAAAAGAAAGTAGCAGAGGAACTGCAAGTGCTGCCGTTGTTGCCGCTGAAAAATACGGTTTTGTTCCCCTACCTCCTGATGCCGCTCTCAGTAGGGCGGGCCTCGTCACTGGCTGCCGTAGAAGCCGCCTTAGCAACGGAACAAAAAGAGATTTTGGTATTCTCGCAGCGCGATGCCTCGGTTGACAATCCCAAGCAGGATGAGTTGTATCCCATTGGGACCAGAGCGATTATCCGCAAGATGTCGCGCCCTAATGACACCACCATAGAGCTTCTGGTGCTCGGGATGGAGCGTGTCGCGCTCGTAAAATTGGATGACTCGGAGCCATTTCTGCGGGGGAAGATCAGCCCGCTGCCGCTGCCGGAAGACGAGGGGCCTGAACTCGAAGCATTGCAGGGCGTGTTAGTCGAGCTGGCCACCACAGCCATTCATCTCGCCCAACCGAACTCGCCCGAAATCGCGCCTTTGCTCGCGGCCAATGAAGATCCTCTGCGGCTTGCCTATGTGCTGGCGTCGATGTTCAGCTTGAACATCGAAAAGGAACAGGAGTTACTGGAAGCCGGTTCCCGCGTCCAAGCTCTGCGTCTCCTGCACACTGCCTTAACCCACGAGGTTCAGGTTCTGGAGCTGCGGAATAAAATCACTACGGAAGCGCGCAGCGAGATGGGCAAGGAGCAGCGCGATTACCTCTTGCGCCAGCAGATGCGCGCCATTCAGCAGGAGCTGGGCGAGAAAAATTCCGACCAGGCCGAAGTCGACATTCTGCGTGAGCGGCTGGATAAGGCCGACCTTCCCGAAGATGTGCAGAAGGAGGCCCGGCGTGAGTTGGGGCGTCTGGAGAAGCTGCAGACGGGAGCCCCCGATTACAACGTGATTCGAACGTATCTTGAATACGTGCTGGATCTGCCCTGGCACACCCAGACCGAAGATTCGCACGACATCTCCAGAGCGCGCCAAGTGCTCGATGAGGATCACTTCGGCTTGAAGGAAGTGAAAGAGCGCATACTGGAGCATCTTGGCGTTCTTAAGATGAACCCCCTTGCGAAGGCGCCTATCCTGTGCCTGGTCGGGCCTCCCGGAGTAGGCAAGACATCCCTAGGGCAGTCAATCGCACGGGCGCTGAACCGCAAATTCGAGCGCATGAGTCTGGGCGGCTTGCATGACGAAGCGGAACTGCGCGGCCACCGCCGAACTTACATCGGAGCGATGCCTGGCCGGGTGATTCAAGGGATGCGGCGGGCCGGTGCGAACAACCCAGTGCTGATGCTGGATGAAGTGGACAAACTCGGGCACGACTTCCGCGGCGATCCCGCCCACGCACTGCTCGAAATTCTCGATCCGGAGCAGAATAAGACATTCCGCGACAATTATCTGGACCTGCCGTTCGATCTCTCGAAGGTGTTGTTCGTGACTACCGCGAACGCTCTCGATACGATTCCGCGGCCGCTGCTGGACCGCATGGAAATCCTGCGGCTCTCAGGTTACAGCGAAGACGAGAAAATGCAGATCGCTCATCGCTACCTGATTCCCAGGCAGCTTAAGGAGACTGGGCTGACACCGGAGCAGTGCATCATCCCGGATGAGGGCCTCCGCAAAATCATCTCAGGATACACTCGCGAAGCCGGGCTTCGGAGGCTGGAGAGGGCGATCGGTCGCGTCACCCGCAAGGTAGCTTTGCGCTTTGCGGAAGGCCGAACCGAGCCGGTCACGGTCACTCCGGAAGAACTGGTGGAGATGCTCGGCCCCGAGTCGTTCAATCAGGAAGAGATGCGGCGCAACCTGCCTGCCGGGGTCGGTACCGGTTTGGCTTGGACCGAAACCGGCGGAGATGTTCTCTACATCGAAGGTACCTTGCTGCCCGACGGCAAGGGCTTGACGCTCACGGGTCAGTTGGGCGACGTGATGCAGGAATCGGCCAAAGCGGCCCAGAGTTACATCTGGTCGCACGCGGATGACTTTGGAATCGACCCGTCGCTGTTCAAGAACTCCGGAGTCCATATTCACGTTCCGGCGGGTGCCATTCCGAAAGATGGCCCTTCAGCTGGAGTCACTATGGCTACAGCCTTGGCCTCGCTCTATACCAAGCTTCCAGCCCGCGCTGATACCGCCATGACGGGCGAGATGACGCTCACCGGACTGGTGCTTCCCATCGGAGGCATCAAAGAAAAAGTGCTGGCGGCCCGGCGTGCGGGGATCAACCGGATCGTCATGCCGCGCGCCAATCAGAAAGACCTCCGGGAGTTGCCGGAGGAAGTCCGGAACGACACGCAGTTCGTGTTCGCAGACCGGATCGAAGACGTACTCAGCGCGGTAATTCCGAAGCTAACGGACCGATTGACGCTGGTTCACAATCGGCCGTTAGACACGGCGGCGTAGGGGTGTCGGGCCGCACCCCCTGCGCCCCGCTCGATCAAGGTATCCTCGAAGCATGACCGAAGCATCTCAATTGGTGACGGTGTACCGTTCAATGGATCCGGAAGCGGAGCAAGATTGCGAAACAATCGTTGGTCTCTTAACCGCTGAAGGGCTCTCGCCCGTTATCCTCGATGACACCGCGCGCGGGGTGCCCGAAGGAGTGTACGAGGTCTGCGTACCTCCAGGCGAATCCGCCCGGGCCGAGCAAATCATCGCTAGCAATCCGCTCGCGGACGAAGTGGAAGAAGTAGACAACTCGCACGAGTTGGATCTCGAGCCTATTTATCATTCGGAGGGAGGCTCGATGGGTGAGGTGGAAGCCATGGGGATCAAGAACGTCCTTGAAGCGAACGGAATCGCCGCCGTGATTGTAGGGGATTCCGTCCTGCCAAACTTCGGATTTGAAGTGCGGGTAGCACGAGAACAGGTGGAACGCTCCAAGGCCTTGATGGAAGAAGCGAGCCAGGCCGGACCCGCAGCGGCCGACGAAGCGGAACTGGCCAGCGAAAACGTGACTGGGACCATTGCCCGTAGCGGCGATCGGACTTAACCGGACCGAAACAGCTCCGGCGGCTCGCCTGATAGACTCTACATAGATGATTGCAGCGACACAGGTACGCCCCGGCATGGTGATCAAATTCAACAACGACCTCTATTCGATTTTCAGTATGGTTCACCGCACCCCCGGCAACCTGCGCGGATTCGTTCAGGTCCGCATGCGCAGCCTCCGCAGCGGTTCCATGACGGAGCACCGGTTCTCTTCTGAAGATAAAGTCGAGCGCGCCGTACTCGATGAACAGGAAATGGAATACCTGTACGACGATGGCGAATATTTCTACTTCATGAACACCGAAAACTTCGAACAGATCCATCTCACCAGGGATTTACTCGGAGATGCCGTCAATTATTTGATTCCCCAGTTGAAGGTCGCGGTCGAGTTCTATGAAGGGAAGCCGATGAGCGTTGAGCTTCCGCCGACCGTCGACATGAAAGTGATGGAGACCGAGCCCGGGCTAAAAGGCTCAACGGTCTCGAACGTCACCAAGCCCGCGAAGCTCGAAACCGGTCTCGTGGTCCAAGTTCCGGCGTTCATCCATGAAGGCGAGAAAATCAAGGTAAGCACTGCGGAAGGCACCTATCAGGAACGAGCCTGACTTGGCCAATTTCGGCCCAAACTACGGACGCGACTGTTTCGGGCACGGTACACACGTTGC
>JBBSHP010000046.1:0-12378 GCA_038232555.1 Bryobacterales bacterium | reverse complement strand
ATATCGATATTGGCGTTGGATGTAATCCATTTGGCGAGCCCGCGAATTCCGATCATGGAGGCGAGCGTGACGATGAATGGCTGAATTTTGAGCGACGCTATCGCCGCTCCGTTGATCGCTCCAACGATTCCGGCAGCGGCTGTTGCACCCGCGATGGCGTAAACAATGTGGAGCCCGTCGTTCGAACCGTGCCACGCGCGAGTAAGGCCCATGGCTGCCAGCGCCGTCGAAAGGGCCAGAATACTGCCAACGCTCAAGTCGATACCGCCCGTCAGGATTACAAAGGTCATAGCCAGCGAAACGATTCCAATGACAGAAATCTGCCGCAGAATATCCGTCAGATTTCCGATTTGTAGAAAGATCCGGGATCCATCAGCGGCGATGGGGCTGATGAAAATGGCGACTAGAACGATACCTGCCAGAGCTATCAGGCTTTTCGAATCGCCGAGCCACGCGCCCGAAAGTCTGTAGCGGTCCCGCGGAGCAACAGCGTTCCCGGCGGACGTCATTGCTTCCACTCGCCCGAAATCATGTTCGTGGCAGCAGTCATGATCTGCTCCTGGGTCGCTTCCACTGCATCGTAAATTGCGATGAGCCGTCCTTCATTCAGGACCAGAATTCGGTCAGAACAACGCAGGAGCTCTGGAAGTTCGGAACTTACCAGAATCACCCCTTTACCGGCACTGGCGAGATCATCGATGATGCGATAGATGTCTTGCTTTGCGCCGACGTCAATGCCGCGCGCCGGATCGTCCAAGAAAAGAATGTCGGGATTCAGCAGCAGCCATCTCGCGAGCAGCGCTTTTTGCTGGTTACCGCCGCTCAATTCGCTAATTTGCGCCGACCAAGACGGACACTTGAGCGCTAACTGCCGGTAGAGCGGCTCTACGGCCGCTTGCTCTTCGCCTTTGCGAACCAGACCGTACCTCTGCATCCGGCCAAGCACCGTTAACGTGCTATTCTCCAGCACGCTCATCTGCATCATGAGGCCTTGCAGCTTGCGGTCTTCCGGCAGCAGGCCGATGCCTCTCGACATGGCTTTGGCCGGCGAGCCAGGAGTTGCCGGCTGTCCGTTTACGCGGATGCTACCCCCACGCAACGGATCGATGCCAAAAAGCGCGGCGCCGAGTTCACTCCGGCCCGACCCCACCAGCCCCGCAATCCCAAGAACCTCGCCGCGGTGCAGGTCAAATGAAATATGCCGGAGCTTATCCGTCGAGAGGCCCGTCACCGAAAGAATCACATCATTGGTCCCGATCTCACGTCGGGTACGGACCGCCTCCTTCAAATCGCGTCCCACCATCATACGAATCAGCTCCTCCGGATTCGTCTTCTCAACCTCTCGTGTTCCGACGGTTTCGCCGTCGCGCAGAACCGTCACACGGTCGCAGATGCGGAAGATCTCGTCCATCTTGTGAGAAACGTAAACAATAGCGACACCGCCCTGCTTCAGCTCTTCCACCACATGAAAAAGCCTGTCGGCGGCGTCATCAACCAGTGAACTGGTCGGTTCATCCATGAGGATAATGCGCGCGTTCATGCTCAACGCCCGCGCGATCGCCACAAGCTGCATCTGTCCGATCGAGAGGCTGGAAAGAATTCTCCGCGCGCCGCAGCGCAAGCCTACTCGATCCAAATACGGCCGGCAAAACATATCCACTTTCCGGAAGCTGACAAATCCGGTTTCCGCAAACCCCAGGTTTCTTATCACGATGTTCTCGCCGACCGAGAGGTGCGGAAACAGATCGAGTTCCTGGTAGATGATGCCGATCCCTGAACGCTGCGCATCGAGGGGACTCCGAAGGGCGGCTGTCTCGCCGTCAATGAGGATGCGGCCATCGTCAGCCCGGACCGATCCGGCGATGATCTTGGCGAGCGTACTTTTACCAGCACCGTTTTCACCCATGAGAGCGTGAACCTCGCCACGCCGGAGCGAAAAAGCGGCATTCTTCAGCGCGTAGACGCCTCCGTAATGTTTGCTGATGTCCTCGGCCTGGAGCAGTTCCGGCATAAGCTAGCGCCGCTCCGGTTTCGGCGCAGCCGGGCTGAAACACTGTAGAGTTCGAATAAGCAACTTACCGGGAAGCGCAGCCAACTGCTTTTCTACGATCTTCTGGAGCAAAGCAGGTTCGCCCGCAGCGCGGATGTTGAGGAGCAGTTCATGAACCTTAGCCGGGGAGGCATGGAGCATACCCTGCACCGCTGGTTCCTCTCCATTCGTAGTAACGGCCGCCTTGAGGTAGCCCGAGGCAGTGTCGTCCATGAGTTTCAGATGGGCAATGTGAAAACCTTCCTCCTTTAATGCTTGATCCAGATCTTCGAGTAGCGGTCCGATGATCATCGACGGAGAAAGGGGCGTCTTCAGTTTCGCTACCGCGCGGCAATTCAGCCATGCGAGCGCTGCTTCGGCTTTTGCATAATGCTTATAATCGATGTCCAGGATCTTTCCGCCAGGCTGCATTTCTCCCGCCAGGACCTCGTCCAGCCATTCGGTCACGCCCTGGCCTGTAATCGGGCTCAGATAGCGAACGGGCGCTCCCTCGAGTCGCGGGAATTCCGAATAGAGATCGGCTCTGGTGAAGCAGATCAGGTCCGCTTCGTCGATTTGCTTCTGAAATAGGAAGGCGAAATCCTTCTGGTGTGCCCGTTGCGGATCCACCAGAACGCTGTATGGAGCGAGGTGGAATTGATCCGAATATTCGCGCTTTAGAGGCTGCAGAGTAGTTGCCGAAATGTCTGTGCAACTGCCCACCGCCTCGGCAAAAATGACGCCCGGCGAATAGGCTCGCAGCCGCTCCGCCGCATCGATCAGGTCCGTAAATCGGCAACAAAAGCAACCACCCGCTACCTGATCCGCTGTCACGCCATTCCGCTGGACGAACTGTGTATCCACCAGTTCCAGACCCTGATCGTTTAAGATCGCCGCAGGGCGCATGCCCCTGGCCTGGAGAACCCGCGAGGCGGCCAGGATCAGCGTCGTCTTTCCCGCTCCGAGGAAACCGCCCAAGGGGACAATAATTGGACGCACCGGCTCCCTCACGGTCGCGGTTCTGCCGCGGTCTTGACCACGTAGTAAGGGGTGGTTACGCGCGGATCGGGCTGGAACCATCCGCCATTCGCGGCATTGATCACCTCGAAGTAATACATCAGGTCCCACTGCGCCGAAATGTCCTCTTTAGGGATAGTGAGCGAAGCCCCGGGCCGCCCTTCGATCATCTTGAATGGGACTAGCTGATCCACTGGTCTGTAGTACAGCCTCACTGATCGCAGGTGAGATGCATTCGAAATTGACAAACTCACAGTCAGCGGTTGTCCAGGCGCGGCCTTGGCGGCCGGGTTATGCCGCATTTCCGGCCGCGGCGCCTTTGAGGCTGTGTCGTTCCATAACGCAGTTCTAGAAGTATTCCCTCCACGGACAATGATCCCGCTGATTGACCATTCCCCGTCGGGAAAGGGTATTTCGAGGCGGCCATCTTTCGCAATCAGTTTCATGTTGTCTGAGGAGCGGTCCGGATGTAACAGAGCCACTTCGTAAGATCCGTCCGGCATCTTGACTCTGAACTTCTGGCTGCCGTGGCTTTTGATGAAATCGCGGAAGAGCACGTCATGCGGAAGGTTGCTCGGATTCTTCGCGACGGCCCGCACTTCCAGATAAGGAGTGAGGGGAATCGCAACGGCTTCCCGCGGCCCGTCATCCAACCAGCCAAAACCCTTCTCATCGCTGTAACGCGTCTCCGGAGCCACCGGTGTAAATCGAGGAGCGACATTGTTCTGTAGCACGTATTTATCCTGGCGGTATGCTCCATAGGCCGGTTGACTCTTTACCGGTCCACCAAAATCGAACCCGGCTGTAAAGCGGCCGAACCGATGGAAGATGTCCTCGCGCTCCTTAACGAGTTCCCGATCGTATCGGACGTAAGCAAGTTTGTCTTTCCAATGGCCTTTGTCATCGGGTCCAAAAGCCATCTCCTCGGGGTACAGACCATCTGTCAGTTTCACCAGATCCTGCCAGATCGCGACTCCGCTGGTCAGTTCACGCTTTGCCGATGCAAGAGCCGCAGGGTCGGCTGTCTCATCGAAAAAGGTCAGCGCGTAGGCTGCTCGTTGCTTCCGGGCATGATAACGCGCCATAAAGGCGAGCACGCGAAAGTCAGGCTCCGAGGAAAGCCACTCGCGGTTCACAGTCTTCACCTTGGCTCTCGCCCGCTCCAGCGCAGTATCGATCTGGTGAGCGATATCGTCGAACCACTCGGCAGTTTCCGGCGGCATCTGTTTTGCGGAAGCATTTCGGTCCAATAGATTCCGCACGGCCTCTGGGATCGACGCCACGTACCGCCAGTCGCTGGGCAGCACCTGGGCGTACGCATCCACCAGTCCTCCAGGATTGATCTCAGGCCAGATATACATGTTGGGGTCGGCAAGGTGTACCGCAACGATCTCGTTGATCACTTGACTCGCCGATTGATACGCATCCATGACATCCGGCGCCGCGGCTCCGAAACGCTTCTTCATTTCATCCATCCAGGCGCTTTCTGGAGTTGCGGGATCGTAACTCAGGCGCCCCCACAGGCGGTAAAAGAGCCAATAGCGCTCGAACTCCCATTTCCAGAACATGCGCTGGCTTTGGGAACTGGTGAAGATGCTCCATTTGCCGGGCGCATTCCCAAAACCCTTCTGCGCGAGCGGCGGATCGATTTCGAAGCCTTCCGCGCCTCCGAGGTTGAATGTGGAAACGGCGCGTCGAACGTAATCGGGGTTGCCCCACAGCAGAAGCCGGTTTGACCCGAGCCCCCACAACTCCCAATAGAAACCGTAGGAGCGGGGTTTCTCGAGAAAGTTAAGATAGCTGTAATTCGGATACGTTTCGGCGGGCTGATACGGTCGGCCCAAGTCTTCGGCCCAATACTTGGTCGACAGGCGGACCGGAATATCGACTTCGCGCGCCGCTTTGATCATTCCACCGGCCACAATCCAACCGCGCAGGTCCAGGATCACGGGACGTCCGGCATCGTGGATGGCGCGAAAGACGTAGTTGCGATAGAAGTCCACTTGGCGCTCGTTCGGAATTCCGGACTCGCCGTTGGTGCGCATCTGTACGCTACTGATGGCGGGACAAAGCTGCAATACCTTTTTGAGGGCGGCGTAGCTGTAGGGGCCGATGTTGTCCGGCGTAAGACCTTCGGTCATCGGTTGCATGGGCGGTTTCCGGTAATCCTGTATGTTGTGTTCCCAAACCCCAAGCGCAAAATCGATGCCGTGATCAACTGCGGCTTGAGAGATATAGCGCAGCATCTCCAGATTCCGATCGCGCTGGGCGGGCGTCAGATTACGGGCTCGAATTGTTGGAAATTCGGGAACGTCTATCCAGAAGGGATACGGCGGCGCGAGGTAATCGGTCTGGTGCGCAAAGACCAGGTTGAACCGATTATACCGGTCTCGCGCGAGCATTGAAAAGTATTCGTCCCAATAGTCTCGCGAATAATACCAGTCACTCTCGAGCTCTGCATTGTGAATAAAACGCCTAATGCCGCGTATCGCCGTGTGAGGGGCGGTCTTGACATCATGGAGCCGGCCCTGGGAGCGGATCTGTTCGGCGGCTTCGAGCAGTCCATACATCAGTCCGCGCTCATCGTTGCCGATGACGTTGCGGCCGGCAACTTCAAATGCCCCTGGCTGGCCGGGCCGAATTGTGGTGTTGATTTCGAATTGAGCCAAACCGCGTTCGTGCATGGCGCGGCTAAATTCGGACTTGCCGAAATCGCTCGGTCGACCGAGCAGGATCGAACTCAATAGGAGAGACACGCTGAAGGAAGCGAACCGGGTGATCAACATCGCTGGTTCTTTCGATCTTATGCGAGAGCGGCGTCCAAACACAAGTGTTAGCGAAACGTTTCGATGTTTAAGGGTGGGGCGGTGAAGATGCAGCGTCAAGGGAAAGATGCAGATTCTCCCACCATTAGATCCGAAACGTTTCGCTTTACATGGGGCGGGCTTTGCTTTAAACTACATCCAAGTTCCTCAAGGGAGGTCTCAATTGAGTTGCTCTCGACAACTTTTCCTCATCACAGCCCTAGCGCTGCTGATCGCAGCGCCGGCATCGCCTCAAGCTACCGCGGTAGTTCAAATCTCGGGCACTGTATTCGACCCGAACGGCAGCGCCGTTCCCGGGGCTCAGATTAAGGCCATTCAAACCGACACGGGATTCGCGCGTACCACCTCCAGCGGGCCTGATGGCGGCTATTTGTTGAGTAGTCTGCCCATTGGGCCGTACCGGCTGGAAGCAACGTCGCAGGGTTTTAAAACCTACGCGCAGCAGGGAATTGTGCTGCAGGTGAACACGAATCCGGTCATCAATGTGGCGCTGGAACTGGGCGCGCTATCGCAGTCCATTGAGGTACAGGCAAACGCCGTGATGGCGGAAACGCAGAGCAACGCCGTTTCGCAAGTGATCGATGAACGCCGGGTGGTGGACCTGCCGCTAAACGGACGCCAGCCGACTCAGTTGATTCTTCTTTCGGGCGCGGCTGTGACGGCGCCGCCCAGCGATTTGGCGAGCAGCAAGAATTATCCATCCTCGACGCCGATCGCCGTCGCCGGCGGGCAGGCCAACGGTACCTATTATCTCTTGGACGGCGGCGACCACAACGATGCCTTTGGAGCGATCAATCTGCCGCTTCCCTTTCCGGATGCGCTTCAGGAATTCAGCGTTCAGACCAACGCCATACCTGCCAATTACGGCGTGCGCGCCGGGGCGGTGGTCAATGTGGTGACCAAGTCGGGAACGAATCAATTCCATGGCGACTTATTCGAATTCTTGCGCAATGGCGCCACCAACGCGAGAAATTTTTTTGCATCCACGGTCGATAATCTGAAGCGGAATCAGTTCGGCGGCACCATCGGCGGCCCGATTGTGAAGAACCGGCTGTTTTTCTTCGGCGGGTATCAAGGCACGCGCATCCGGACCGCTCCGCCCACGAATACGGTGTTCGGACCGACCGCGGCAGCGCTTCAAGGCGACTTCAGCGCGCTGGAATCGAGCGCCTGCGGGAAGGAACGGACCATCACCGATCCGCTTACCGGCAAGCCCTTCCCGAACAATCAGGTTCCCATCGCGCGGTTCAGCCAGCAGGCTCTGAACTTCTTGAAATACGTTCCAACCAGCAGCGACCCGTGCGGGAAACAACTGATCGGCATTCCCAGCAACACCGACGAGGACCAATTCCTTGGCCGCGGCGACTGGCTTCAATCCGAGCGGCACACGGTTTTCGGCCGCTATTATTTTACCGACCTGCGGAACCCAGGCGTCTTCGATGGCAAGAATCTGCTGCTCACGACGCGGGCCGGAGTGCTCGACCGCGTTCAGTCAATCACGCTGGGGGATTCCTACAGCATCACGCCGAAAGCCCTGAACAGCTTCCATTTCACCTGGAGCCGCGATCACATCACGCGGGGTCCGGCGGGAGGTCTGCCTACTTCAGCCGACATCGGATTGAACGTGGCGCCATCGGAAGGAAACTTCCCGAGTTTCGGGATCAGCGGCAAGTTCAGTACGTTTTGCGGAACATGCTCCAAGGCTCATATAAATACCGCCAGCTTCCAAGCCGCCGACGATTTCAGCCTTACCCTCGGCCGCCATCAGCTTTCGTTCGGGGCGGACTGGATTCACCGCAGTCTGGATTTTCAGGTCTCGACGCAACAGAATCCGGCATTCGATTTCAACGGCCAGTTTACTAACGATCCGTTGCTGGATCTGCTGCTGGGAATCCCGAGCGCCTTCACACAAGGCAACCTCACGCGCATGCTGATGCAGCAGAACTATTTCGGGTTTTACGCCGAGGACAAGCTGCGCTTGAATGCGCGGGTGAGCATCAACTTCGGACTGCGCTGGGAACCGTACCTGCCCGAGCACGACACGCAAGGCCGCGCCACTCACTTCGACATGGCGGCATTCCTGGCCGGAACGAAAACCAAAGTGTTCGCCAATGCGCCTCCCGGTCTCTTCTTCGCCGGCGACCCGGGATTTCCGAGCGGCGGGACCAACCGTCACCTGGCCAATTTCGCTCCCAGGCTGGGGATTGTTTGGGATTTGAGCGGCAATGGCCGTGCCGTCGTGCGCAGCGCCTACGGCATCCTCTACGACTTGCCACCGATGCAATACTTCGATCGCTTCGGCTTTGGGCCGCCGTGGGCGAGTACGATTACGATTTTCAGCCCCACGGGCGGCTTGGCCGACCCGTTTCGCGGCTATCCGGGCGGCAATCCGTTTCCGCAACCAGTGCCGCCTCCGGCGAGTGCGGTGTTTCCAGCCGGGGGACAATTCATCGATCTGCCGCTGCACATCAGGCCGCCTTACATGCAGCAATGGAACCTCAGTATTCAGCGACAGATCGCGGGCGACTGGCTCTTGTCAGCCAACTATCTCGGCAACAAGTCCACCCATCGATGGGTAACAACGCAGGCGGACCCCGCCGTTTATATTCCGGGCACGTGCGGAAATCAACCCTGTTCGACCACTGGCAACGTAAACAGCCGGCGCGTATTGGCTCTTGGCAATCTACAAGCCGGACAAGCCTTCAGCAGCCTCGTGCGGGTGGACGATGGCGCAAACGCGTCTTATAACGGCCTGCTGTTATCGGTCAATCATCGTTTGCAGCGGCACTTCAGCGTGCTTGCGAACTATACCTGGTCCCACTGCATCAGCGAGGGAGATGTCCAGTCCGAGATTACCGGCGGATATCAGAATCCGAACAGCCGTAGGGGCGAGCGCGGAAACTGCGTGGTTGATATACGCCATATCTTCAACGGCTCACTGGTCGCGGAGACGCCCCGCTTCCACGGAGCAATCACCGGTAAACTACTCTCCGATTGGGAGCTGTCGGCGATTGTGACCAAGCGAAGCGGCTTCTGGTTCAATCCAGGCTCGGGCCGGGACAATTCATTGACTGGCGTGGGCGCCGACCGGCCGAACGTCATCGCCGATTCTCACGTCGATCAGCCGACGCTTCAGCGCTGGTTCAACACGGCGGCTTTTGTGGCGAATCCCGCGGGCACTTACGGGAACGCCGGCCGCAACTCGCTCGAAGGTCCGGGCGGGTTCAACATGGATTTGGCCGTGATCCGCCGCATTAGTGTGCGCGAGTCTCAGTATGTGCAGATACGGGTGGAGGCGTTCAACGTTTTGAACCACCCGGTGTTCGGCCTCCCCCGCTCCGGCCTGACGGACGCCAATTTTGGACGGATTCTTGGCGCAAACGATCCGCGAATTTTGCAGTTTGCATTGAAGTATGTTTTCTGAAAGGAAGCGACTGCCATCGACTAGTCTTGTATGTTCGCAGACCCAATTTGAAAGGAGATGAATTATGTCCGATCGTTTATCGGGCCACTTGCCTGTGTTGTTCGTTTTGCTGGTAGCCCGGGCCAGTTGTGGTTTGACCCGGCCGCGTATCGGCCTGTGATGGAGGCGCGTCTGGGCAACTCGGGCCGCAACGCGCTGCGCGGGCCGGGACTGGTGAACCTGGATGCCGGCCTTTTCCGCGATTTTCCGGTCGACGAGCGGGTGCACCTCCAGTTCCGAGGCGAGGCTTTCAACTTTACCAATACACCTCACTGGGGGCTGCCAGCCTCCAATGTCTCCGCGGCGACGTTCCGGCCGGACGGCAGCATCAGCAATCTGGGCGGCTTCGTTTCGATCACCTCGACCGACGGAAGTAACCTTACGCGGTCGGGAATGGATGAGCGGACATTCCGCTTTGGGCTGAGGCTCTCGTTCTGACATGCGCCGGCTCGTTTCTGTTCTGGCATTTCTGGCGGCGGGTATTGGGCACATTGCCGCTGACGATCAGATTCTTGTCCCCCAGATCGATTGCGAGTTCTGGCAGATTGCCGGCGATCCCGACTTAGGCAAATATACGACGGCGAAACAGCAGCCGGTCGACTTCGGCATTTGGCAGGCGGCCGATGGGACCTGGCAGCTCTGGTCGTGCGTACGGGGAACTGCGGCGTCCGGCAAGACCCGGCTGTTCTTCCGCTGGCAGGCCAATAAATTGACCGATGCCAACTGGACTCCCATGGGAATCGCGATGATGGCGGATCCGAACTTTGGAGAAACCGATGGCGGTTTGCAGGCGCCCTTCGTCCTGAAGGAAGGCGCCGGGACCATGTTCTACGGTGATTGGGAGCACATCGCGCTGGCTCGCAGCCGGGATGGAAAAACCTTCGCGCGGCAGTTGATGCTCGACGGCAAGTCCGGCATGTTCGGCGAAGCCCCGAGAAGCAATACGCGCGATCCCATGGTTCTCAAAATCGGGGATCTCTACTACTGCTACTACACGGCGTACCCGAACGATCGCGGCGCCGTTTACGTCCGAACTTCCAAGGATAAGGTGCATTGGAGCCCGGAGCAGATAGTGTCGTATGGCGGGTCCGCCGGCACCGGTAAGTTTTCGGCCGAATGCCCCTTCGTTTATTACCACAAGGCCACCGGTTTCTACTATCTCCTTCGCAACCAGTTCTACGGCGAGCGCGCTCTTTTTACGGTGTATCGATCCAAGGACCCGATGGATTTCGGAAGAGACAATGACAAGTATATGGTGAGCACGATGCCCTACGCGGCTCCCGAGATCATCGAGTCGGAAGGACAGACGTACATCGCGGTCTTGCTTCCAAATTTGAAAGGGATTCAGGTCGCCCGGCTGAAATTTGTCCCGAGGCCTTGACGTGGTCCCTGCGAGGTTACCTTTGAATCGAAGAGAGATCATAAGATACTTGGCGAGCCTTCCTGTATCGGCCTTATCGGCGGCCGGTCCCAGCGATTCATTTACGATCGAGTCGCCAGATAAGAACATTCGTGTGATTTTCGGGCTACATGAGAAATGGGGCAGACAATTCGTCCCTTGTTACAGCGTGTGGTTCCGTGGAAAACCGCTGATTTCCCGCGCAAGTCTCGGGGTGGATCTTGCTCCCGGTGGATCGCTCGGGAGCAATCTGCGGCTTATCCGGATCGCGCACGACGAGAAAGATCAGACGTACAGAGTTTATCCCGGAAAAACGAACACCGCGCGCGATCACTACCGCGAAGCCGTGGCATTTCTGGAGGAGAGAACCGAGCCGCGACGGCGTTTAGAACTCGTCTTTCGGGCTTATAACGATGGGGTCGCTTTCCGCTATCGTTTTCCCGCGCAGCCGGCCCTGATGGATTTGACACTGACGGCCGAGAATTCGACCTTTTCGTTCAACGGTAATCCGCGGACCTGGACGCTTCCTTTGGCTTCGTTCACGACGCCTTACGAGGTGTACTACCGGCCTGTCCCGCTCAACGAAGTCTCTCCCGATCCGTTGCTGGGACTGCCTCTGCTGCTCGAGTTTTCGGACCAACTCTGCGCAGCCATTACCGAAGCGGATCTGAACGACTATGCAGGCATGTACGTGTCGGGATCGTCCGATAGCCCCGGCGTCCTCACGAGCCGCCTTTCCCCGCGTCCGGACGACCCGCGGATCAAAGTGAAGGCTAGCCTGCCTCACCTTTCCCCATGGCGCGTTCTGATGATCGGCGATCCGGGACGGCTGATCGAGTCGAACCTGATTACCAATCTGACCCCGCCTAACGCCATCGGGGATACGTCGTGGATTCGGCCGGGCAAGACAACCTTCCCCTGGTGGAACGGCTATGAAGTTGGCGATGCCGGCTTCCATGGTGGGCAGAACACCCAGACCCACAAGCATTACATCGACTTCTGCGCCAGCGCAAATATCGAGTATCACTCACTCGACGGGTTCAACAATGTGGCATGGTATGGCGGACCGATCAGGCCCTACCGCGGGGCGGACATAACCAAGAGTCTGCCCGATATTGATCTGCCGGAATTGATCGCTTATGCCAGGCAAAAAGGGGTTTGCCTACGCCTGTGGATGAATTCGGCGCGGCCCAGGCACAGATGAGAAAAGCCTTCCCCGTCTATGAAAAATGGGACATAGAAGGCGTGATGGTCGACTTCTTCGAGCGCGACGACCAGGAAATGGTGAACTTCGTCCACGAGTTACTGGAACTGGCGGCGAAACATCATCTAACGGTCACACTGCACAACATTTCCAAGCCGACCGGACTTCGACGCACGTTTCCGAATCTGATGACCACCGAGTCGGTCTTCAATACGGAATACAACAAGTGGCATAAACAGGGAAGTACTCCGGAGCACGAACTGATCGTTCCGTTTGTCCGCATGCTGGCCGGTCCTGTCGATTACCACTCCGGCTCGTTCCATAACGTGACGCAGCGGCAGTTCAAACCACAAAACACCGCCCCGGTTACAATCGGAACGCGAGCCCGTGAATTGGCGAGGTACGTCGTATACGAGGGCTACCTTCCAATGGTCGTGGACT
>JBBSHP010000045.1:0-12401 GCA_038232555.1 Bryobacterales bacterium | reverse complement strand
GGTCAACTTAACGTTCATGTGCTTCGGCCCGCTCGCGTCGGCGGTCAGGAAGGGTAGATTGATCTCGGTTTCCAGCACGGTGGAGAGCTCGATTTTCGCCTTCTCGGCGGCTTCCTTCAGCCGCTGTAGCGCCATTTGATCGCGAGAAACGTCTACGCCCGTTTCGTTCTTGAATTCTTTGACCAGCCAATCGATGATGCGTTGATCGATGTTGTCCCCACCGAGGTGCGTGTCCCCGTTGGTGGACTTGACTTCGACAATGCCGTCGCCCACTTCAAGAATGGAAATATCGAAGGTGCCGCCGCCAAAATCGTAGACGGCAATGGTCTCATTCTTTTTCTTATCCAAGCCGTAGGCGAGAGCGGCCGCCGTGGGCTCGTTGATGATGCGCATCACTTCCAGGCCAGCAATCTGACCGGCGTCCTTGGTGGCCTGGCGCTGGGCATCGTTGAAGTAGGCCGGAACCGTTATAACGGCCTTGGTGACCTTCTCGCCCAGGTAACCCTCGGCAGCCTCTTTGAGCTTGGTGAGAATCATGGCTGAGATCTCAGGGGGCGAGTTCTTCTTGCCGTTGATGTCTACTCGCGCATCGCTGTTGTCGCCAGGGACGATCTTGTAGGGCATCAGCTTCATCTCTTCGCTCACTTCGGAGAGGCGGCGGCCCATAAACCGCTTGATGGAATAAATGGTGTTTTCCGGATTCGTGACTGATTGACGTTTGGCCACCTGGCCAACCAGGCGCTCGCCACCTTTGGTAAAAGCGACGACGGAAGGAGTAGTACGGCCACCCTCCTGATTGGGGATGACGACCGCTTGGCCGCCCTCCATGACAGCAACGACTGAATTGGTCGTGCCCAAATCGATTCCGATGATCTTGCTCATGTAGTTGGATTCCTTTCGGACGAAAGCTTGGCTTCTTTTAGCCTGCAACCATTATGGAAGTTTAGTACGTTGTTGTCAATTAATAGTAGCTCTTGTCACAAGAAAAAGCCTAATGACGCGCATAGGCGCATCTGGTATGGTGTGGTTGTTTTAGGACACCTCCCTGCCGAATGGCGAAAACCTACCTCAAAATAGCAGTTTGAAGCAAATTATTTCCTGCCTTAAGCGTTCTCAGTTTAGCCGACAGGTCAGCAGAGTAGTGCGGATGCGTGCGCGATTTTGCTTGTAGATGGTTGATTCTAATGAGACAAATATATTTGTGAATGCGGTGACTGCGGTGCCGGGGTAATTATATGTTGATTTGTGTCGGGTGGACCTGCGAATTACGCTTGATTACTTGACTCTATGAAGGCAGCAGTAGCAGTCGAACAAAGGCACAAGGAGAAACCAGAATAGTGGACAATCGCTAGGATATACTATGCTGAGCATGTTTAAATTCATCTTCGTGGCCGCGGTCGCGATAACGTTCGTCGCCTGCGGCGGACCCGCTAACAACTCAAACGCAAATGCGGCGAAGCCGGCGGCTGCGGCACCAACTGCCGACGCGTTGCTCGCCTTGGACAAACAGGCTACCGAAGCCTACATCAATGGTGACGGTGAATTCATTGGGCGCTTGACGAGCGACAAGATGGTTATGATCGACGGTGGCCACCGGATGGACAAGGCCGACGTCGTCAAGATGATCACTGGAGTCAAGTGCAACATCAAAGAAGGCTGGTCACTTACCGAGCCGCGAATGGAAAAGATCGATAACGACACCTATGTCCTCAGTTATAAGACGACCATGGACGGCACCTGCACGTCCAATGGCAAGGCCGAAAAACAGCCGAGCCCCATCCGTGCGGCCACCGTCTGGGTCAGAAACGGCGAAAAATGGCTGGCCGCTTTTCATGGCGAGAATCCGATCGTCGATCCTAAAGCTCTGTCGGCAACCGAGAAAAAGGGAGAGTCGAAGAAAGGAGACGCTAAGAAGGACACGGGTGCTGCTCCGGGTCCAGCCAAACCGACTGCCGACCCGGGCACCGACGGGATGATGGCGGCCGAAAAGTCCATCTGGGAGGCATGGAAGGCAAAGGACGCCAAAAAGATCGAAGACCTGACGGCTGCGGACATTACCTTCGTCAATATCTTTGGCACCTATTTCGCAAACAAGGCCGACGTGATAAAGGACTGGACGGGAGCGACATGCGACGTCAAGAGCTTTTCGCTAACCAATGGTGTTGGAACTTTCGTTTCGCCAACGGTCGGCATCCTGACAGTTACGGGCTCGGTCGACGGCAATTGCGGCGGCCAGAAACCCCCACCGGTGTACGGCACCTCCGTCTACATAAAGGATGGCGACGCTTGGAAGTGGGCGTTCGGCTTCAATTCGCCCGGTTAATTTTCTAGTGAATGCCCATGGCCGAGGGCCACAACGGGGGATGAAAATACGCGGTGCTTGCGTGGTTCCGCTGCACGTTTTGTTGACACCGAACAACTTACAAGCGCTTATTTTCGAAGGATCCAAGCATATGACCTTGGCCCGGAGCCGCATGCGCCGGCCTCATTCCACGGTGAATCGGCCGAATGGGGTGGGCGACCCGTATTCCATCACCCGTACGGTCGTCCAGGATTTTAATACGGCTGCCTTCTTCAACAACGCGCAGTACACGCTCGGAAGAGCCGGCCGCAATATTCTGCGGCAGTGTAGCTTCTTTGACTGGGACTGCAGTTCCGGTTCGAGTGGTTCCACTTCACCAATACGCCTCGCTTCGGCGTTCCCGGAGCGACTCTTGGCACTGCGACGTTTGGACAGATCACCAGCGCGAACACACCTCGCAACACACCTCGCAACCAACAACTCGGGCTCAAACTGGTTTGGTAACCGAACATGAACTACACTCGCCGGCAATTGTTTACTTTGTTGGGGGCGGCGGGCCTTGGCGCCGCCCCCAGAAGGCGCCCCAACATCCTGTTCGTCATGACGGACGACCACGCATCTCAGGCGATCAGTTGCTACGGTAGCAAGGTCAACCGGACGCCGAACCTCGACCGGCTCGCCAATGAAGGAATGCGAATGGACCGGGTGTTCGTGACAAATTCGATCTGTACTCCGAGCCGCGCCACCATTCTGACCGGCAAGTACAGCCATCTGAATGGAGTGCCCGTATTCAACCGGTTTGACGGATCGCAGCCCACGGCGCCGAAACTGCTTCAGCAGGCCGGGTATTACACGGCGATGATCGGGAAATGGCACCTGGGAAGCGACCCGACCGGATTCGACTACTGGAACATCCTTCCCGGACAGGGGGTATATAACGATCCGACTTTTTACGATAAGGACGGCTCCATGGTGTACAAGGGCTATGCCACGGACATCATCACGGACCTCACCATTGAGGCGTTGAAGAACCGGCCTAAGGACCAGCCCTTTTTCATGATGTCGCACCACAAAGCGCCGCATCGGGAGTGGACCCCCGACGAGAAGCACAGGAAGATGTTCGAGAACAAGCACGTTCCGGAACCAGCGACATTGCGGGACGACTATTCCGGTAGGACCGATGCTTTGCGCGAGCAGCAGCAGTCAGTTTTCAGGGACCTTACGCGGCACGATCTCAAGCTCACACCGCCACCGGGGCTGTCCGGCGGGCAGCTGCGTGAATGGTTGAGTATTAAACCAAGGGAAGTCGAAATAGAAGTTGGCGGAGTCCGGAGAAGGCTGGTAGGCAAGGAGTTGGAGGACTGGAAGTACCAGCGCTACATGCAGGACTACCTGGCCTGCGTGCAGAGTGTGGACGACAACGTCGGCCGCATGCTGGACTGGCTGGATGCGAACGGGCTCAGGGAAAACACCGTCGTGATTTACACCAGCGATCAAGGCTTTTTCCTGGGCGAGCACGGTCTGTTCGACAAGCGCTTCATGTACGAAGAGTCCCTGCGAATGCCGTTCCTGGTCCGCTGGCCTGCCGCTATCCGGCCGGGCAGCACCTCGGACGCGATTGGAACCAACTGCGATTTTGCCCCGACGTTCCTGGATTTGGCCGGCCGACCGACACCGCAGGATATGCAGGGCCGCAGTTTCCTCCCTCTCTGGAAAGGGACGAAACCGCGGGATTGGCGCCGCGCCATGTATTACCGCTATTACCACGATCCCGGAGACCACAACACACGCGCGCACTACGGAGTTCGCACCGCCGCGCATAAACTGATCTATTTCTGGAAAAAGGATCAGTGGGAGTGCTACGATCTTGTGGCGGACCCGCAAGAAATGCACAACATCTACAACGATCCCCAGGCGCAGAAAACCGTCGCGATGTTGAAGCAGGAGCTCTGGCGGCTGAAGAAGGAACTGAAGGACGAAGATCAGTTTGCCGAGCAACAGCCGAAGGACTCGTCATACGTCCAGCCGCCTCCGCCCAAGAAGCAGTGAAGTGCGCCGGGCCCGGACCGTGCAAAAAAGGTAGTCTCCCAAACGAGGTCCGCCGCAATCGATGAGACTGCGGAAGTCATCACTGTATTGAGCACGGGGTCCAGAACCACACTGCAGGCTGGGCTTGAAAGGCACCAGTGAGCCCGCGGTCTTAACTGCCCGGCGCCAGGGGCACTTCCAGCGTAGCCAAATATTCCTTCCCTTATTGTCCAGACCATCGGTCTGGTGTCCCACCGCTGGGAAGCAACCATAACCCACGTAAGGATAATGGAGGAGACATGGCGCTCCATCCCCTCGCAGGGCAACCCGCACCACCAGATATTCTCATCGACGCTAGCCAGCTGGAGCGTGACTATTACAGTCTGCAGCCCGATCCGAGCAACGCGCGGCAACAAGTCAGTTTCGGAACGAGCGGTCATCGAGGCCGGGCGGACCAGGGCACTTTCAATGAGGCGCACATTCTGGCGATTACGCAGGCAATCTGCGAATACCGCGCCAAGCAAGGGATTAGCGGGCCTGTGTATGTGGGCAAGGACACTCACGCGTTATCAGCGCCCGCCCAGCTCACTGCACTGGAGGTGCTGGCGGCGAACAACGCGCAAACGGTGATTCAAGAGTCGGAGGGGTACACACCCACGCCCGCAATTTCTCACGCGATCCTGGCCTGGAATCGAGCAGAACAGAGCAGTGCGGCCGCAAGCACAGCCGACGGGATCGTGATCACGCCTTCGCACAATCCGCCAGCGGATGGTGGCTTCAAATACAACTCGCCCAACGGAGGTCCGGCCGACACCGATGTGACGCGCTGGGTGCAGGATCGGGCCAACGAGCTGCTGCAGGCGAGGAACGCCGGAGTGAGGCGAATGCCCTACGAGCAGGCCTTGCAGGCCAGCACGACGCAGGCCCGGGATTTGCGAGAACCCTACCTGGCGGACTTGGCGCAGGTGATCGACATGGAGGCCATTCGGTCCGCCCGCGTGCGGATAGGCGTCGATCCTCTGGGCGGAGCGTCTGTGGACTATTGGCCGGCCATTCAGGAGCGCTATGGGCTGGACCTGGCGGTGGTGAACACGACCGTGGACCCGACCTTCCGGTTTATGACGTTGGATCACGACGGCAAGATTCGGATGGATTGTTCCAGCGCGTATGCGATGGCCAAGCTGGTGGAAATGAGGAACGATTACCAGCTCGCTTTCGGCAACGATCCGGATGCCGACCGGCACGGCATCGTGACACCGTCGGCGGGTTTGTTGAATCCGAATCATTACCTGGCCGTAGCCATCCGTTACCTGCTGACCCACCGGCCGGAGTGGCCTGCGGATGCGTTCATCGGCAAGACGTTGGTGAGTAGCAGCCTGATTGACCGTGTGGTGACGCACCTGGGGCGGAAGGTGGCGGAGGTCCCGGTGGGCTTTAAATATTTCGCCGATGGCCTGTTCACGGGCTCATTTTGCTTCGGAGGAGAAGAGAGCGCCGGGGCGAGTTTCCTGCGCCGGGACGGAACCGTCTGGACGACAGACAAAGACGGAATCATTATGAACCTGTTGGCGGCGGAAATCACAGCGGTAACCGGGAAAGATCCCGGTGAGCATTATCGGGAACTGACCGAGGCCTTCGGGGTCCCCTACTACACGCGCATCGACGCACCGGCCAGCCCTGAGCAAAAAGCGAAACTGATGCAGCTTACACCGGATGCAGTGGCCGCTAAGGAACTGGCGGGGAATCCAATTACACAGCGTCTGACCCGCGCCCCTTTCAACAACGCCCCGATTGGCGGGCTGAAGATCGTAACGGAAAACGGCTGGTTCGCAGCCCGGCCCTCCGGCACCGAAAACATCTATAAGATTTACGCGGAGAGCTTCAAGAGCGAAGCCCATTTAAAAGCCGTGGTGGAAGAAGCGCAAGAGATAGTGACCGCAACGCTGGGGGGCGGTTAGAAAGCTGCGCGAAGTACAAACTTCCGACCAGGGCCACCGCCCAGTATGCGCATTCTTCACGAGAGAGGCAGGATCCAGAATTTCGTCTGCCGAGCGCGGAGAATAATGGTGGGCCCTGTAGGATTTGAACCTACGACCAACGGATTATGAGTCCGCTGCACTAACCGCTGTGCTAAGGGCCCACGTGTTGAAATTGGCTATCCGGGCGGTGCCATTGTCCCCATCATGTTCTGCCCAGGTACGCACTCCATACCAGTCATAACCAGTTTAGAGGCAAACGTCTGTCGTAAGCAATGCAAGCTTCTCCGCACGGTGTTCTGAAAGAACCGTATCATCCCCTGCAGGCGTGCCGACCACCTTCGGCCAGCCTTCTTGATCCAGCGCAACCGCCAGTGAACTCGCATGCGGGGGAGGTCTTCAGCACCACCAGGTTCTGAGCGGCGCGCACATCCCACAGGAACTCCGCGGCCACGGTTGCGAAATCCGGGCCAGTCGGTCCGTTTAATGCCAGTAGCTAGTTGTTGCCTTCGATTAAGATCAAGGAACATGTCTGATCCGTCGCATGCCCCGAACTCGGGCAACGGTGACCGTCTGGATGGCTGGGGCGAAATAGCTGAACATCTGAAGCGTGATATCAGGACCGTACAGCGATGGGAAAAGCGCGAAGGCCTCCCGGTTCATCGCCATCCCGGACCCCGGCCAAGGATCTGGGCTTCGCGGCGTGAGGTCGACGATTGGTGGAACAGGCGCGAGGTGCAACTCGAAACAGAACAACCCGTAAACGAGCCGCCTCCGCCAGTACCCGCGCACAAACCGCGACTACGAGTCGCGTGGAAGCAGGCCATAGTTGCCGCAGGTGCAGCCGTGCTTGCGATTTGCTCATGGCAGGTCGTACTGAGCCATGCCGTCCACGAGCAAGTTCCCACCTTGCCCGACCGAATCTTCGGGCTTGCAAATTCTGAGACCGGTCGCGTACACACAATTGCCGTGGGCGGGCATCCCGATCGTTTGTTTATCTCGCCGGACGGCCGTGAGCTGTATGCGGTCGATGAATCTGAAAGCGCGAATGTTCCCGTCTTGGATCTCGACACGCAGGCCGTGACCCGCACGCTCAGGCTGAATCGAAATCCCACTACCATCGCGTTTTCGCCGGACGGGCAAATTCTATATCTTGGAACGCTGAACGACGGCTTATATGTAGTTAACAGGGCCAACAACGAAGTCACCGCCATCCGAGAAGGCGTAAAGGGCGGAATTCATGATCTTGCGATCACTCCGGACGGCAAAATGCTTTACCTCGCGATGGCATACGCGGGCCTCGAAAGATACAACATCCGGGCCGGAACATTCACACGTATTGCTGTAGAAGGGTGCCCCAAGTTTCTGGAGATGGACATTCCCGACCGCAAGCTTTTCATCAGCTCTCAGTGTGGGGGGTCCAGAGGCAAACCACTTCAAGACGATGTCCAGGTGCTGGATCTGGGTACGGACAAAATCGCGTATGTGCTGCGGTCGGACCTGCCCACGGTCGCCGGCCCGGCGCGTCTGTTTCCAGATCGAACAAGACTCTGGTTGGACGCTTGGGATGCCTGCATGAATCCCCACTATCGCATTTTGAACCGGATAGGATGCCCATCGGAGCCGGCCAGAGCCGCCTACATCTTTCGTCTCCAGGACCGCTCGGTCCTCCGATCACTCAACGCCGGCCCATTCTCGCCTTTGAGTCCGCCCTTGTTTTCCTCGGACGGTACCCGGGCGATGCTGCCGGGAAAACCAGCTCGGGTAGTCGACACGAGTTTCTTTAATGATCAGGAAACCTTGCAGATCGATCAAACTACTCTTCAAAGTCCCGTGTTCGATCAGATGCATCGCCGCGTCTATCTGGCCGGGGTAGAGAACGGGAACCTGTATACAGTCGATCTGCCCCATGCCGACTGTTCGCCTCCGGAGTTGGGATTGGTCCATCACTGGCCGGGCGACGGAACCCTTTCCGACCGAATTGCCGGCAAGAATCTGGTTTGGCATGGCCCCGCCGTTTTTACCCGCGGACTGGTGGGGCAGGCGTTCCAGGTGGAAGGCAGTGCTCTCGAAGTATCGACGCCGTACGGTTCTCTCTATGGTCTTTTGCATGGCGAGGGATCGCTACAGCTCTGGGTCAAGTTGCTCGGGACGGGCGGGAACCGAGACAACACCATCGCCCAGCTCAACTACCACCAGGACCCGATCTGGAAACTGTCGGTATCCGCAAGCGAAGCGCTGGATTTCTCCGGTTCCCTCGGTTGTGCGGGTACCGGCAAAATTCCTCTGACGCCGGGGCGTTGGCACCATGTCGCACTCGTGTTCTCGGCGCAACGCATTTTTGGTTACATCGACGGAGGCCTTGATCTTAGCCTGCCGTGCTCAAAGCAGGTGACCAAAAAATCGATGCAGGTAACACTACTCCAGTTCGGCCCGCTCCACGGCCTGCTCGACGAACCTGGGATTTACGACCATCCGCTTACATCCAACACTCTGCAACGGATCATTAAGCAAACGACAACCTGTCTTACCGGGACGACATCTGTAACCCGTTGACGACAAGTGACGGCATAGGCCTGTGTCGTGATTTGCCGCTGGCTAGTGATCGGTTCTTTCGGTAGCATCAACTCTACCTCGTTTAGTCCAAACCATCCGAGGAAATAGGAGGCGCATGCGAATACACTCGTTGCAACTACAAATCTGGTTTTTCCTGATATTGACTACGAACGCCGCAGCCGATATTTTAGTCACCAACATAAATACCAATGTTGTTAGCCGGTATGCCGTGGCCGGTACGCTTATAAGTTCATTTGGGACGGGGCTCGACCCCGCGTCTCGGTCGGCCAGTAGGGCAATTTCCGGGCCGGACGGCAACATCTACGTATCTTGGGAAACGCACTTTCAGAACAATCCTGGGGGCGTTTTACAATTCAGTCCCGTTACAGGCCTCCTGCGCAACTTTACTAATGACGGAGTCGCAGGACGAGGTATCGCATTTGGCCCTGATGGAACCCTATACGTCGCGAGGATAGGTCAAAGCCAGATAGCAAGATACTCAAGCAGTGGTGCATTTTTAGGTTTGACTGTTCCGTTTGTTGATCACCCGGAAAACCTGTTCATTCTCAACGGCGAACTCTATGTGGGATCTAGCCCAAATCCCGCCTCGGGTGGGGGACGGATTCAAGTCTATGATCTAGTTACGGGGGTATTGAAGCGGAGCTTTGGCGCATTCCCACTTCCGCGAGGTATCAGCTTAGGTCTGGATGGCAACTTGTACGTCAGCTATTCAGATCTTGGTGTCATGCGGTTCACTACGGCTGGCCAACCATTGGGGACCTTTATTGCTCCAGGAACCGGTGGACTGCAGAACGCCAATGATCTTGCGTTTGGCCCAGACGGCAATCTCTACGTAGTGAGTACTGGGCTGGGTGTCCTCGTGTTTAACGGAACCACAGGCGGATTTGTCGGGAACCTAATTCCCGGGACGGGCCAGCTGCAATATGACCTCGCATTCGCACCTGGCGGGACGGGTGGACCCGGGCCCTCTCCAGGACCGGGCGGTTCATGCGGTACTGCCATCGATGTGACGAGTCGTACAAGGGTCGATCGTAGCGCATTCATCGGTTTTCCGCCACGCTTTCTGGCTGACATCCAAACTGTCGGCGTGACTAACACCAGCGGGCAAACTCTACCCGGCCCTATCTACCTTGTTTTCGATGGCTTGCCACGTATCGACAATCTGTATTGTCCGTTCATTTGTAATCTTAGCCCCGGACCACAAGTAACTCACTGTCAATCAGTGGCTGGCAGCTCGATTGTGCTCATTAGCGCGACAGACTTAGCACCTGGTCAAAACATTATGAATAGGTTTGCGTTTTCGCCCGCAAGCACGCTTGGTGGTCCAAACGCTAAATTTGGCTACACACCAAGAGTACTTAGCGGTGTACCGGTGTTCTGAACCGTCCTAGAAAAGGAAAAGGCAATATAATGCGAAATTCATTGACTGCGATAGCAGTGTTGGCGTTTTCAAGTACGTTAATCGCAAGCACGATCTTCGATGTGACACTCAATACGCAACCGCTTTTGACTAGTACGGCAGGCCCATTTTCCTTCGGCGCGCAGTTTGCCCCAGGAACCGGTGATATTGATAAGAACAACACAGTTGTACTGAGAAATTTCAACTTCGGTTCGGGCATGCCCAAGGCCGCTACCCCTACGCTTATTGGTGGAGCTACTGGAAGTTTAGCGTCCGCCGTTCAGTTGACGGACAGCGGATTCATTAACTTCTTCTCCCAACAGTTCGTTCCGGGCAACCAGTTGTCCTTCTCGGTCGATCTAAGCACGAACTCGGATGTTGGCGGAATCCCGGACGGGTTAGCTATTTACATTCTGGATAGCAGTGGAACGCCGATTCCCACAAGCGCTGGCCCTTTCGCGGATTTCCTGTTAACCGCTGATACGACCGACAATCCTAATCTGCAGACGTTCTCCAGCGATATTACTCGGTCGCCAGCGGCGGGGGGTAACCCGATCTCGTTTGCCGCGCCTGCCGTCGTTTTGACCAGTGTGCCGGAGCCGGGCACGATAGGTTTTGTCGTAATCGGCGTAGCAGTCTTGCTGTTCAAAGTCAGACGAGGGCCTCTTGCATCACAGCATCTTGGCAGAGGCGCGGATTCCAAAGGATGACGATTACGATTCCGAAGAGGTGCCGATCCGTATTCCGAACGGAAGCCGATCAGTTTTACGGATGTCGTTCCGAAAGGTGATCGGCTCGGACAGGCTTCTGTCCAAGGGATCGAAAAGTTTTTTCCAGAACTGGAACTGACTCGGGCTGGTGCCAGCTATGCCAAGAGGCTCCGAGCACTGGGTCAGGTGGATGCGCTGAATGGATTCGCTCACAAATTACAACATCCCACGGAACTTGCCTCTCTCAAACGCCGGGCCTGCCCTCCTGAATATCGCGTTCAATCCGTTTTATTTGACCCGAGGCACTCCTACGGAACAATGTCAGACGGTGTGTTCGGGGAATCACCGTTGCACAAAGCGCAGCAACTTCTCACAAAGCTGCTGGGCGGCACCGTTGTCCACCGCAATCACCAGGACCGTATCATCGCCCGCGAGCGTGCCGACCACTTCCGGCCAGCCTTCCTGATCCAGCGCAACCGCCAGTGAACTGGCATGCGCGGGAGAGGTCTTCAGCACCACCAGGTTCTGAGCGGCGCGCACGTCCCACAAGAACTCGCCGGCCACGGTTGCGAAATCCGGGCCAGTAGCGGGCGCCACCTGCCGGTACCCTTCCTGGGTCTTCACCAGGCCGAGTTCCCGCACATCGCGCGAAAGAGTCACCTGGGTGGCCTGGATGTCGTGGTTTTCTTTTAGCTCGTGAGCCAAGTCATCCTGAGTGAAAATCTGTTTCGCGCGGATCAGTTTCAGGATCTGTCCGTGCCGGAAGCTCTTGTTCATGCCCGGTAAGCAGCCAGCCGCCGCTCTGCCTCCGCTAACGCCAGCGCGACCGCCTGCGGCCCCGTACCGCCAGCAATTTCCCGGGTCAGCATGCCCTCGGCCGGGCTCAACAACCGCGCGATGTCAGCATGGAACTCGGGCGCAAACTCAGCGAGTCGCTCAGCCGTCCAGTCCGATGGCTTCTTCCCGTCGCGCACGCTTTCCAGCACCAGCTTTCCCACCAATTGGTGCGCCTGATGGAAGGGCGTCCCCGCTCGTGCCAACGCTTCCGCCAGGTCGGTCGCGATTACCCAGCTTTCTTCGGCTGCGGCTGCGGGCTTGGCGGCGATCAATTTCGCCGAGCGGATGACGCCTTCCGTCATTTCAAGCGATAGCCGGACCTGGTCCGCAGCGTCGAAGAGTGGCTCTTTGTCCTCCTGCATATCGCGGTTGTAGGTCAGCGGCAGGCCCTTCATGGTGATAAATAGCGACTGCAAGTCCCCCACAACGCGCCCGCATTTACCGCGGATTAATTCCAGCGAATCGGGATTCTTCTTCTGGGGCATCAAGCTGGAGCCGCTCGTCACCGGGTCGCCCAGTTCCATCCAGCCGAACTCCTCGCCGGAGTATAGGATCCAATCCTCGGCAAAGCG
>JBBSHP010000044.1:0-12665 GCA_038232555.1 Bryobacterales bacterium | reverse complement strand
GTGATCGCCGCGGCCTGGCAGCCGTTATCATGAGGAGATGAAAGCAACGCTCGGCCTGTGGATTTGTCTGGTTGCACAGGCTGCCCCGGTCAATTACGGCTACGACGTCGTGCACGTTTATCCGCACGACCGGCTCGCCTTCACGCAAGGCCTGATTTTTCTGAACGGGTTTCTCTACGAGGGAACTGGCATGAACGGCCGCTCCTGGATACGCAAGGTTAAGGTCGAAACCGGCGAGGTTCTGCAGCAGATCGCGGTGCCCAACCAGTATTTCGGCGAGGGACTCACCGAATGGGGTCACGCTTTGATTGAGCTCACGTGGAAAGGCGGCGAAGGGTTCGTCTACGATCTGTTCAGCTTCCGCAAGGTGCGCGACTTCAAGTATGACGGCGAAGGCTGGGGGCTCACGCACGATAGCAGTAGCCTGATTATGAGCGATGGTTCGGCGTACTTGCGCTACTGGGATCCACAGACGTTTCGAGAAAAGCGCAGGCTGCTCGTTAAGGATGCCGGCCGCCAGATTGAGAACCTGAATGAATTGGAGTACATCAAAGGTGAGATTTACGCCAACATCTGGCAGACCGAACGGATCGCCCGCATCTCGCCGAAAACGGGCCTGGTCACCGGTTGGATCGATATGACGGGGTTGCTCAGTGACGCCGAACGCACCCAGGGTGTGGATGTGCTCAATGGCATTGCATACGACTCCGCCGGCGATCGCCTCTTCGTAACCGGAAAGCTCTGGCCCAAGCTCTTCGAGATCCGGCTGAAGCCGAAGAAGTAGTCAGGTATGCGCGCTCTAATCCTGCTGCTTGCATTCACTCTGCCTCAAATTCAGCGCGTCTCGACGCAGCCGGTTTTAGCGCCGCAGGCGGGTGGATTTGAATCGGCCGGGGTCTTCAATCCCGCCGTGATCATGCGTGACGGGCGCTTCGTCATGCTCTATCGCGCGCAAGACCAGAAGGGTACATCACGCCTCGGGTATGCGGAGAGCGGCGACGGCGTTCACTTCACGCGGCGTGGGCAGCCGGTCTTGTCGCCCGAGGCCGAGTACGAGAAAGATGGCGGAGTCGAGGATCCGCGGCTGGTCAGCATCGACGGCCAGTTCTGGTTGACCTACACCGGCTATAACAAGAAAGACGCCCAACTCTGCGTCGCGTCGTCTACGGATCTGATCCATTGGAGTCGGAAGGGCGTAATCATGCCCGCTTACAAGGGGCGCTGGAATGTGAACTGGACCAAGAGCGGGGCCATGCTCGACCGTAAGATCAACGGAAAGTATTGGATGTATTTTATGGCCGACGCGAAGGGCCGGCCAAACCAGATGGGGGTCGCGTCTTCAGACGATCTGGTGCATTGGACCGAGGCGCTGGACCAACCCATCGCTCCGACCCGGGCGGGAATGTTCGATTCCAAGGTTGCCGAGCCGGGTCCTCCGCCGGTGTTGACCCGGGCTGGAATCCTGTTGATCTACAACGGAGCCGATGACAACCTGGTGTATCGAACGGGCTGGCTGTTGCTCGATAAAACCGATCCGACCAAGGTCCTGGCGCGGTCCGAGCGCCCCTTGCTCCAGCCTGATCTTCCTTGGGAGAAAGCCGGCCAGGTTCCGAACGTGATTTTCGTGGAGGGCCTGGTTCAACAGCCGGGCCGCTGGTTGCTCTACTACGGAGGCGCGGACAAGTACGTTGGTGTTGCCTCCATGCCGCCTCCGCGCTGATGATAGCTTTTACTTATGGTTCTTTCCGACGTCGATATTAAGCGCTATCTCACGCTTGGCAAAATCAAGATCACGCCGGAATTGCCTCCCGAGCAATTTGGGAGTTGCTCGGTAGACTTCCGCCTCGGTAATGAGTTCAACGTCTTTGAGCACAGTCGTTATCCTTTCATCGATCTGCGGGAGAAGAAGGGGATTGAAGACCTGATGAAGCCGGTGATGATCCAGGACGGGGAGGCGTTCATCCTGCAGCCCAGAGAATTCGTACTGGCCATCACCGAAGAGACGCTGGAGCTTGCGGACGATGTTCTCGGACGCCTGGAAGGCCGGTCGAGCCTGGGCCGGATTGGCATCATCGTACACGGGACCGCCGGGCTATTCGATCCCGGCTGGTCCGGCAAAGCCACGCTGGAGCTCAGCAATCTGGGCCGCATGCCGGTCGCTCTCTATGCGGGTATGCGGATCTGTTCCTTTACGTTTGAGCAGCTCTCGTCGCCCTCCTCAGTTCCGTACGGACTGAAGAAAGACAATAAGTACGCAGGCCAGAGCCGGCCGCTCGCAAGCAAGCTGGCTGGAGAGTTCAAGGGGTAGTGATAGAAAAAGCTCGCATCCTTTGCGAGCGGCGGCCAGGTAAATAGAATATACTTGGCCTGTTGCAGGGAGGGAGGAAGAAGCATGTCACTTTTTCGCTTAAGCTTGCTGACGGCCGCGTTGGTGTTTTTCGCTGAAATCGCCTTGGCTCAAACCGGCGCCATCCAAGGCGTCGTGACAGATTCCGGTGGGGCCAGCGTTCCCAATGCCAAGGTCACCGCATTCGATGAAGCCAAGCACGTGGTTGCCCGGGAAACCGTTTCAAGCGCCGGTGGTGACTTTTTTCTTTCGCCGCTGCTTCCGGCCCACTACACTGTCCGGGTAGAAGCTCCGGGGTTCAAGAGCTTCGAGAGCAAGGACCTGACGCTCGATCAGAATCAGGTCATGAATCTCGGCGTGCTCACGATGCAGATTGGCCAGCTGACAGAGTCGATCGGCGTCGAGGCCCAGGTCCCTTTAGTCGAGACCTCTACGTCGCAGAAATCTTTCGTGATCAGTTCCAAAGAGGTGACTGAGATTCCTTTGAACGGCCGCGATTTCCAGACGCTCATGCGCACTTTGCCTGGCGTCGTATCGAATGACACGAGCGATTTCCGGCTCGCCTTCAATAACACCAACTCCTTCAATGTGAACGGGCAGCGCGGCAGTGCGAACAACGTATTCCTGGATGGAGCGATCAACACCGATGTGGGCGCGAACGACGGCCAGTATACGCAGATCAGCCTGGATGCCGTAGGCGAGTTCAGGTTGCAGACCAGCGCCTTCAATGCCGAATATGGACGCAACCCCGGCATCATGATCTCCATCAACACCAAGAGCGGTGGCAGTGCGTTCCACGGCACGTTATACGAGTTTCTAAGGAACGATGCATTCGACGCGCGACGGCCCTTCGACACCACCGGCAAGGTGGCCAAGCTGCGCTTCAACCAGTTTGGAGCAAACCTGGGGGGGCCGATTCTGATCCCGCACTTCTCCACCGGTCAAAACAAGAAACTGTTCTTCTTTTTCAATTACGAAGGTACGCGCGCAACGCGCCCGCAGAACACTAACACCTTTGTTGACGTTCCTAGCCAGCAGATTTTGAACGGCGATTTCCGTCAGCTCTATCGCTTCAATGCAGACGGATCGCAGCAAACCATCTCGGGTAGCAACGGTGTTCCGGTCGGAACTGTCTTCCAGCCCGGCACGATCGTCCGGGATTCCTCCGGCCGCGCCATCGGCGGGACGCCCTATCCGAACAATACGATTCCCAGGGCTCAGTGGAATCGCAATGCGCCGGCTTTCCTGAAGATGTTGAACTTCGTGAGCCGCGGCAATGCCACTCCTACGCCAAACATTCCCGAGCAGGTCCGGATTCCTTTCTCGCCAACATACGTTTTTGACAAGAACGCCAAGGTCGCTCGGGTCGACTACAACATCAGCCCGAACATGAACTTCTTCTTCCGCTGGGCCGATGACGCGCAACAGGAGCAGCAAAATATTGGGATCTTTAGCAGTCTCCCCTATCCGATTTATCCCCAGTTCCGCGAGAAACCCGGAGCGAGCTGGTCCTGGAACCTGGTCAATGTGATTTCGCCCAAGACTACCAACGAATTCATCTTTGCCTACAACCATCTCACTCAAGTCGTCGATGTCGTCCCCGGTACGGACAAGAGTAGCTACGATCGCACCGCGCTCGGCTTCCAGTTTCAAGAGCTATTTCCAGATCAGAACGTGCGCAACCGCTTTCCCAGCTTCAGCTGCGGTATCGGCTCATGCAACTTCTCACCCTTTCAGGCCAACTGGCGTAGTGAAGGCAAGACTTATGCCTTCACCGATAACGTGACCCACAATCGTGGCGCACACACCTTCAAAACCGGCCTGTATTTCAACTGGAACGACAACGGCCAGCAGCCTGGCTGGAGTGACCAAAGGAATCTTCTTTGGGGCCTTCCGGTTCTTTGCCACCGAAGCGTTCGTGCAGGATAGCTGGAAGGTGAACCGGAACCTGACGGTGGAGTTCGGTGTCCGGTGGGCTTACCAAGGTCCGACTTATACGCGCGGAAAATATCTGCAAAACTACTTTGAGCCAGCGCTTTATGATCGCAGTCAAGCTGTCCGGATCAACACCGGAGCCGGGGTCACGAATGGCACGATCATCGCTGGGTCCGGCAATCCCTACAACGGGCTGGTACAGGAAAATTCGAAAGGCCTGCCGCTTGGTGCGGTGCAGCACCGGTTCAACAACTGGGCTCCCCGGCTTGGAATTTCCTGGGATCCGTTCGGGGATGGCAGGACTGCGATTCGGGTCGGTGCTGGCGTCTTTTACGAGCGCATCCAGCAGAATGTCTTTAACTTCGGCGGACTCGGCAATCCACCGCTGGTCTCGACGCCGACCTTGTACGGGGGAAACTTGGACGGTGTGTCTCCCGCGCTTGTCGCGAGCGGCACGATAGCTCCAGTGGGAGTGACCGCTCTGGATAGGAAGGGCCAGATCCCCACCATCTACTCATGGTCACTGGATGTACAGCGTGAACTCGGCGCAAGAACTTCGGTCGATATTGGCTATGTCGGGAATGTGGACCGGCATCTCCAGTACACTCGCGATCTTGGACAGCTACCCTTGAACACCACGACGCTGCCCGGCACAACGATCCTGAGCAGCGTCAATTTCACCAACAACGCCATTCGGCCGTTTCCCGGGTTTACCAATGTGAATTTCACCGAATTCGGCGCCACCAGCAACTACAACGCCCTACAGACCCGGCTGAGCCGCCGGTTCGCCACTCACCTCACGGCCAACGTAAGTTACACGTGGTCTAAGGCCCTGGATGAGGTGGATGCCGATAATACCGCGATCGGCTATTATCTGGATCGCCGCCGGGATTACGCTAGAGCCGGCTTCGACCGTAGGCACGTCTTCAACTTCGACTACGTCTACGAACTGCCCGCGTTTGCAAAAGAGAATGGCTTCCTGAAGACGGTCGCAAACGGATGGCAGTTCGCCGGATTACGCGTTTCTGGTCCGGAGTGCCTTTGAACGTGACAGCCAATGGGGATCTGGGAACGCTTGGCGGTGGGCAGCGCGCCAACTACCTGGGCGGTCAGATTTATCCGGATACGCAAGACCGCTTTCATTTCTTCAATCCGCTGGTTTTCGCACGTCCCGCCAACGGGTCATTAGGCGGTCTCGGCCGCAATGCCCTGACCGGCCCCGGCATTAACCAGTGGGACATCTCGGTCTACAAGAACACTCACATTACAGAGCGCGTAACAGCGCAGATTCGGGTGGAGACATTCAACACCCTGAATCACACACAATGGGCAACCGTGAACGCAGGCATCAGCGTGCCTAATCCGAACACGCCCGTAACGGCCTCCAATGTGGGTAGCAGCGGCCAGGTATCCAACACCAGGGATCCGCGTAATATTCAACTTGGGCTTAAGATTTTGTTTTGATGAAGCAGCAGTGCGCAGTCGCGTTCCTGCTCTGCGCAGTCCTCTTCGGCGCTGACCCAAACGAAGCTGCTTTTCAAGCGGCGGTGTCGGCACTCGCAGCCGGCGATTACGCCGCGGCGGAAAAAGGCTTCCAGGCTGTGTTGAAAGCGCAACCACGCAATGTCGGCGCTCTGGGCAATCTCGGCGTGGTCTACTCGCGCGCTCATCGGTATACGCAAGCCATCGATGTTTACCGCCGCGCCTTGCAGATCGCGCCGGGCGATACGGCGCTCGAAACGAATCTCGGGTTAGCTTACGTCAAGCAGGAACAGTACGCCTTAGCGCTGCCGATTTTCGACAAATTGGCGGGGAATGCGAACAATCTTCAGGCCCGTGAGCTGCTTGCTACTTGCCGGCTCGCGCTGGGCAAGTGACATCTGCGCTGGCCGTGCTTAAACCCCTGCACGAAGTGGATTCCAAAAATGCAGGCGTGCTCTATTTGCTTGGCGTTGCATACGTGAAGCTCAAGCGGACCGATGAAGCGCGGGAAGCATTCTCCAACATGATGGGAGCGGTGAGCCCGGCCCAGGGCGAGTTTCTGATGGGCAAGGCCGATTATGAAACGGGCCGGTTCGAAGAGGCGGCCGATTGCTTTCGTAAGGCTCTAAAAGCCGAGCCGGAATTCAGCGGAGCCCATCGCGAGTTAGGCAAGACACTGATCAGCCTGCGTGAGAATGAGAACGCCGAGAAGGAGTTGCGGCAGGCCGGCCCGGAGGACGCGGAGGCGCTGTACTATCTGGGAGGTCTGCTGGGTGAAGCGCGGGCTGCTGAAGCGATACCGCTACTCACCAAAGCATTGACGCTCAACCCGGATGCCTGGGCCCCCTGTATTACCTGGGCCGCATTCACCTGGCGAGGGACCGGATCAAGGATGCACTGCTGTTGCTGGAACGAGCGGCGAAGCTGAACCCGGACGAGCCGGCAGTTCAATATCAGCTAGGCCGTGCCTTCCAGAAAGCCGGCCGTGCGGCAGAAGCGCGGGCCGCCTTTGCACGCGTGCAGCAGCTCAAGACGGGATCGTTGCAACGCGAGGTCCGTGTCCTGAGTCCTCTGGATGGTACAGCGATTGCAAGGTAGATTCCGATGACAAAAGAAACGGATCTTATCGAGGTGGACCGTCAGTTTGATGAAGCACTGGTTAAGGCCGATGGCCAGGCGCTAGACCGGCTGCTTGCCAGTGATTTCGTGTTAATCGACCTGATGGGGAATCAGATCCCAAAGGCGGAATTGATGGCAGCCATCGAATCACGAAACCTGCAAATGGAGACTCTGGATCCGAGTGACGTCGCGGTGCGCCTCTATGGCGACACGGCGGTGGTGACCGGCACTACCGACATGCGGGCACGCCAGGGAGACGCGTCATTTGCGGGACGTAGCCGCTTTACCCACGTCTACATCAAGCATCAGGAAGAGTGGCGGATGGCAGCCGCGCAGGGCACCATCATCCCTTGACCGGTTTCCTGAATCCTAGCCGCGAGGTGCGTAATAGCCTTTGCGGACCCGCACCAGCAGGTCTTTGCGGCCATGCACCCTGACATCCACCGCATGATACAGCCCGTCGGCTCTTAGCGGTTCCGGCCGGTACAGAACGCTGTACTGATGCCTGAGCTCGTTCGCGATGTTTTCGAAAGACTGTGCGAGATCCTGCGCTTTGAACGGGAAGAAGGGCAGGCCTCCGGTCTCGGTTGCAAGATACTTCATCACTTTGTCTCCATCGCTCGGAATCCGCGTGATGTTGGTGGATATCGTGTAGATGGCCACGTCCGCCTTCTGTGCCATCTCAAGAGCCTGATCACGGGTATAGCGGCTCTGGTTATCCTCGCCGTCACTCAGGATCACCATGGCGCGGCGGAACTTGTATAGCGGTTGGTCCTGCATCAACTTATCGCGGCACGCAAAGTAAACGGCATCGTAGAGAGCCGTTCCGCCTCCGGGGCGCAAGTTGTGAATGGCTTTGTTGAGGGTCTCCGTGTCACCGGTGAGGTCGGTCACCAATTCAGCCGCGGTATCGAAGCTGACCAGCATCGCCTTATCTTCCTTCCGGATCACGCTATCGACGAAGCGGGTTGCAGCCTCCTGTTGAAAGCGGAAGCGGTCCCGGATGCTGTTGCTGGTATCGATCAAAATTGCCAATCGCAGCGGCAGGTTCGTCTCGGCCGTGAATTCCAGAATTCGTTGCGGGCTCTTATTCTCTTTGATCTCGAAGTCGTCTCTGTTGAGATCGGTGACAAAGCGCCCTTTTTTGTCGGATACAGTAAACAGCAAATTGACGCGATTCACCTCCAGAGTGATGCGGCTGCCAGGCTCGGAGGCCGCGGGTTTCTGCTCCTGTGCCGAGGCCACGAGGACAAACAGCGCGAGTATTGAGGCGGATCGCATTTAATTTTGATTTTGGTTCGCCTCCATTGTAGCTCCGGTTTCTAACCAATGGCTGAGAGCGGAAGAGAGCGGAGCGGTGACAGTGACGCGCTGCTGTGTTGCCGGCGAATCAAACGAGATCCGATGGGCATGCAGGAAGTAGTGTCCAAAGACACTAGGCGGAGCGCCGTAGAGCTTGTCGCCTGCGACCGGATGCCCGATGCTCGCCAGGTGAACGCGGATCTGATGAGTGCGGCCCGTGCCAATCTTCACTTCGAGGTAAGTGAATCGAGGATAGCGTTGCAAGACCTGGAAATCCGTCAGCGCCGGGCGCCCGGTTTCCAGGCGTGCAGTCATGCGCGTGCGATGGAAGGGATCGCGCGCGATGGGTTTCGCAATTCGGCCTTGATCCTTAGGAACGACGCCGTTGACCAAAGTGAGATAGATCTTTTCGACGGATCGTTCCGAGAATTGGGCCGCGAGATCCCGGTGAGCGGGATCGTTGCGCGCCACCAGAATTACACCGCTGGTGTAGCGGTCGAGTCTGTGCACGATGCCTGGGCGAAGATCGCCGCCCGCGTTCGAAAGGGGGCCAAAGCGGTGCAGCAATGCGTTGACAAGAGTTCCGGAATTGACGCCCGCTCCAGCGTGGACCACCATTCCCGCCGGCTTGTTCACGGCAATCACGCTTTCGTCTTGATAGAGAATGTCCAGCGGAATGTCTTCGGCAGTAGCGTGCAAAGGTGCCGGACTGGCAGGCGCAACTTGGATGGTTTCCGCGCCCCGCATGGTGTGGGCGGCCTTTTCAGCGCGTCCATTCACTAGAACCAGGCCCGCTTTGATCCATTCCTGGAGCCGCGACCGGCTAAATTGCGGCAGATGTTCCTGGAGGAAATGGTCCAGCCGCTTGCCGATGTCCCGCTCTGTTGTGCTGAGTTCCACCTGGTGAGATCACCCGCTTTCACTGTAGAACCTGCCGGGTTGGTATCGTAAGGCGTGCGTCCATTCGCCATCCTTGCGCTCTTGGTGTGCGGCACCGTGCCGGGCATTTCGCAGTCGCCTTCCCGACCTCGCGTCATCGCCACCAATATCGATTCGGTGGTGCATCCCATTACCGTTGAGATACTCTCTCGCGTTCTCCAGCAAGCTGAGAATGAGCATGCGGCGGCGGTGCTGATCCGGCTCAACACGCCGGGTGGATTGCTGGACGCCACTCGCGGCGCAGTCCAGAGGATGCTGGCATCGCCTGTTCCCGTGATCACGTACGTCACGCCCAGTGGTGGACGGGCCGCTTCTGCAGGGTTCTTCCTGCTGGAGGCTGGCGATCTGGCGGCGATGGCTCCGGGAACGAATACCGGCGCGGCTTCACCCGTGTTGCTCGGTCGACAGATGGACCCGGTGATGCGGAGCAAAGTGGAGAACGACAGCGCCGCCTGGCTACGCAGCCTGACCTCGCGCCGGGGCCGTAACAGCGATCTGGCCGAAAAGACCATACGCGAAGCAAAGGCGTTCACCGAGAATGAAGCCCTGCAACAACGCTTGATCGACGTCATTGCCTCCAGTGACCGCGAGTTGCTAGCGCAACTGGACGGAAGGCAGATCACGCGCTGGGATGGTCAAAAAATTACGCTGCGACTGTCAGGGGCGGTCATCGTCGAAACGGAGAGCACGCTGCGGGAGAGGTTCATCTCGACTATTGCAGACCCCAACATCGGATTCATCCTGCTGATCCTGGGTGCGCTGGGCGTGTACCTGGAGTTCACCTCGCCAGGACTGATTTTGCCAGGTGTGGTGGGGGGCATTCTGCTACTGCTTGGCCTGTCCTCGCTATCCGTTCTGCCAATCAACTGGCTGGGTGTCGCACTGCTCTGTCTGGCAGTTACGTTTTTCGTTCTGGAAGCAAAATTCATGTCGCATGGAGTGCTCGGAACAGGGGGCACCGTCGCGATGGTCATGGGCGCCTTGTTACTGGTGGATGGTCCGCCGGAAGTGCGTATTCACCTGGCCACGGCGCTGGGAGTGTCCATTCCGTTTGCATTGATCACCCTGTTTCTGGTCTCACTGGCAGTGCGGGCGCGCCGAACCAAGGTACTGACGGGCACGGCCGCTTTGCTGAATGAAATCGGAGTGGCACAGACTCAACTCGCGCCCGAAGGGATGGTTCTGGTACGCGGCGAATATTGGGAAGCCCGCAGTACGCAGGCGATCGCGCCGGGAGCGCGGGTCAAGGTGACGGGCGTCGACGGGTTGAAGCTTTCGGTGGCGCTGCTCGAGCAGTGACTTGTTTCCGAGCCTTCTTGACAGCAGGCTTGGTCTGCGCGGCTTGCTGCCAAGCCTCGGCGATGGCGTTTCGCACCATACTCCCGGTGGCCGCTGCAAGCTTGACGCTGGTACATCCCTGGCGGCCCCAGGCGCCTTTAACAGGAACAAAGGCATGCGGTTCGGACTCAACGTAAGCCTGCTGCTGCCCGGGCGCTAACTTCACCATGCCCCACTCCTGGTTCGGATAGCCGAGCGTTGCAAAGATGCGACCACCCACGCGGAAATCCGGGTGATTCATGTGAGCGCTCTCGGATGTTTCAGGAAAGCTGAGGGCCAGGCTGCGGAACTCGTCCAAGGTCATAGCGTCTTCCCTTTATGTGCTGCTCAGGCTAACATGTACCACAATTCCCGACGGCGCTGCGCGGAATCGGTAGACACGCTGGGTCGCCTTCTGGAAGTCAGCGGGTCTGGCGTTCGGAATGTCGACAAACTTCTGCGGATTGCGGTCCACCAGCGGGAACCAGGAGCTTTGCACCTGTACCATAATGCGGTGGCCGCGCCGGAAAGTGTGGTTGATATCCGGCATCTCGAATTCTACTTCGGTGAGTTTGCCCGGCGTGAACGGCTCCGGCTTCTCGAAGCTATTCCGGAATTTGCCGCGCATCGGCTCTCCGCGGATCAGTTGCTGATAGCCGCCCATTTTCATACCGTCCGGATTCGGATCGTTGTCGGGATAGTTGGCTGGATACACATCGATCAGCTTGACCACCCAATCGGAGTGGGTCCCCGAGGTAGATACGTGCAGCTTCGGCGAGACCGGGCCGGCCATCGTGACGTCCTGGTTGAGCGGTTCGGTCTGGTAAACCAGGACATCGGTGCGGGTTGCGGCGAAGCGCTGATCACTCACCATGTACTCTTGCGGTACACCCAGAGAAGTGTAGGCGACGAAAGGCACCGGCTTGGCGGGATCGCTGACGTATTCATCGTACTCGGATGAAGACGGCGCATCGAAGGAAAGCTTCCCACCGGCTCCGAAGTAGAGGGTCTTCATGCTGGTGGTCTTAGGCGGCCATGCTTCATATTTGCGCCACACGTTGGTCCCGGTCTCAAATACGTAGGCTTCCGGGAGCTTCGCATCCGCTTTCCCTTTTAGATACTGCTCGAAAAACGGAAACTGAATCTGGTCGCGGAAATACTCGCCGGTCTTCGCGGCGAACCGGACATGACCCAGACGGTCCCCATCCTGCCTGGACCAGCCCCCATGAACCCACGGGCCGATTACCAGCATATTGACGATTCCTGGATTGTTTTCTTCAATGGCGCGATAGGTCTTGAAGGGGCCGGATAGATCTTCCGCGTCAAACCACCCGCCCACAGTCATCACCGCGCACTTGATGTTCTTCATGTGCCGGCTGAGGTCGCGTGTTTTCCAATATTCGTCGTAAGTGGCGTGCTTTAGCTGGTCGCTCCAGAGCCAGTTCTCATTCTTGAAGTGCTTCTCACTGGCGTGCGAAAGGGGGCCCATCTCCAGGAAGAAATCGTAGGCACTCTGGGTCTTGTAGTCGAAAGGAATTCTGACGTTGGGCGGGAGCGCGGGTTCAGACTGCGGCTTGAAGCTTGAGTAAAATCCAAAATTCGCGCCTAGCATGAAAGCCCCGCCATGGTAGGCGTCATCACCCATGAACAGGTCCGTCATGGGCGCTTGGGGAGAGGCGGCTTTGAGCGCCGGGTGTGAGTCGATGATGCTTGCCGACGAGTAGTAGCCCGGATACGAAATGCCCCAAATCCCGACCTTGCCGTTGTGATTCGGCACGTGCTTCAAGAGCCATTCGATGGTGTCATAAGTGTCCGTGCTTTCGTCCACATCGGTAACCGACGCCTTACGAGCCAGGTGCGGCCGCATCTCAATGAACTGCCCGAATATCCAATCCCGATGAGCGATGGGAAGAAGTTATTCGCCGCGGTGTATGTGCCGAAAGATGCTTCGCATCCCTATCCGTTTCTGATGGACCGCACCCCGGCGCATAGGCGATGTGTCATTTTACCCCGAGGGTCAGCGCGCCACAGTGCTGCTCTGTCGAAGGCGATCGAGAACCTCGCGAGGGATGTTGAGATTGCGGTCATAGCCAGTGCCCAGCGAGATCCGCGGCTTGGCAGAACCGTGAAAATCCGAGCCGCCCGAAACCGGAAGCTCATATTTTTGGGCCAAGGCAAGGTAGCGGCTGATATCGTGAGGATTGTGATCGGAGTGATAGGCCTC
>JBBSHP010000043.1:0-12705 GCA_038232555.1 Bryobacterales bacterium | reverse complement strand
TGCCGCGCATCAACGGCAGCCGGCCTCGCACCAATGAATATTTGTACGACGGTATTAGCGCGCTACAGCCGGAGCCGGGTCAGGTGGCCTTTTACCCAATCATCGATGGCATCTCCGAGTTCCGTGTCAATTTGAATTCCTACTCGCCCGAGTACGGACGATCCAACGGCGGCACCGTGATGCTGAATCTGAAATCAGGCACCAACAACCTCCATGGGGATTTGTTCGAATTCTTCCGCCACGAAGTTCTGAACGCTCGCAACTACTTCGCGCCCGCTGGTCCCAAGCCGGAGTTCCGGCGCAATCAATACGGACTCACGCTGGGCGGTCCGCTCCAAAAAAATAAGACCTTCTTTTTCGTGGATTGGCAGGAATCCCGGCTGCGCACCGGTATCACCCGCATCAGCACGGTACCGACGCTCGCCCAACGCCAGGGCATTTTTTCGGCTCCCATCTACGATCCGCAAACACCGGATCGTGCAGCGTTTCGGAACAACACCATTCCACCGGACCGCAGCGATCCAATCGCCGCACGGGTCCTGGCGCACTATCCGGTGCCGAATCTGCCCGGTGCGGCTAATAGCTACACGCGTACGGCGGTGGAGCCTGACCATCAGGATCAGTTCGATACCCGACTGGACCGCTACTTCGGCTGGCGGCACCGGATATTCGGGCGCTACTCGTTCCTGCGGGATGACGACACGCCGGTGACGCCGCTGCCTGAAGGAAGCGGATCCATCCCTTCCGGGTTGATCAGCCCCACCGTCACCAGGGGCCACCAGCTAGTCGCGAATTACGAGTGGACCCTGTCACCCGCGGTGTTGAACCAGATGCGCATCGGCCACACCAGGCGCAACTCGGTGGGGTCCACGAATAACGATGGCAACATCAGAATTCCTGGAGTACCGGCCAGTTCTTTCGCGGATGCCTTGCCCGCTTTTCTCGTATCCGGCTTTCAGCAGATTGGCCCGCCTTCCGGCGCGAACTCGAAGTTCACCACCTCAGTCACTGAGTATCTCGACACAGTTTCGATGATCAGGGGCTGGCACACCATCAAGTTCGGCATGGACATTCGGCGCGAGGCGCTGGATATTTTGCAGCCTCCCAATCCCACCGGGGCTTACACGTTCAACGCGACGGGCACCAACAAGTCCGGAGTTGCGAATAGCGGCAACCCGGTGGCCTCATTGCTTCTGGGGCAGGTGAACGCCTTCACCATAGACATACAGAACCGGGTCTTGCAGGAACGCGCCCACATTGCAGAGTTTTTCCTGGGCGATGAATGGAAAGTGAGCGATCGCCTCTCGCTGAATCTCGGAACGCGCTACACGTTAAATGTTCCATCCACTGAAGTCGACAGCCAGGGTGCGGTTTTCAATCTAAAAACGCAACTGTTGGACTTTCCCCGCACTGCACGGGAACTGGAGTGCTGCAACCTAGGCCCGCGGGCGGGAATAGCCTACCGGCTTGGGACCACCTGGGCTGTCCGCGCAGGCTATGGCTTGGTTTGGTTCGAGCAGACCGGCATCACCACGCCGTTCACTTTGCCGCAGTTCCCCTTCGTCCAAACCGTGGGCCAGCAATCGCAGGACAACCTTTCTCCCGCATTTGTTCTCGCCCAGGGGCCCACCGTGCAAGTCCAACCGCCCAACCCAAACTCTGGCCTGGGACAGGGTGTCTTCGGCTCGCAGCGTGACAATGGTTCCGGATACTCGCAGCAATGGAACTTTTGATGACCAGCGAACGGCACTCGCGGCTTCGGTTCGATCGCAATGAACTGTCCGGTGCATTCGGTGATATTGGGACCGACTTCCCCCTCATCGTGGGCATGATTCTCGCGGCTCACCTCGACCCGGCCAGCGTGCTGATTGTGTTCGGCGGAATGCAAGTTCTAACCGGCCTGCTCTATCGCATGCCGATGCCGGCGCAACCGCTGAAGGCGATGGCGGTGATTGTGATCACTCAGAAACTCAGCGGCAACATCTTATATGGCGCCGGCTTGGCGATTGGCGTGATCATGCTGCTGTTAGCCGCCACAGGATTGATTGACGTTCTCGCGCGGGCTGTTCCCAAGACCGTTGTTCGAGGCGTTCAATTTGGCCTCGGGGTTCAGCTTTCAACTCTGGCGTTAAAAGATTATCTGCCGGCGGAAGGCCCTCGGGGATACTATCTCGCCGCGCTCGCGTTCATCCTGATCCTCTTCCTGATTGGCAACCGCCGCTTTCCACCCGGTCCCTTCGCGATCCTGCTCGGCCTGATGTACGCGCTCACGTTCCGCGTCGCGCCCCAGGACATCGTCAGCGGCATCGGCCTCCACTTGCCCCAGTGGCACATCCCCACTTTGCCTGACGTATGGGCAGGGTTTCTTTTGCTCGCCGTGCCCCAAATCCCGCTTTCACTGGGGAACTCGATTCTGGCCACTAAGCAAATCTCCGAAGACCTGTTCCCTGAGCGTTCCGTTACCGTGCGTAAAGTGGGCTTCACCTATGCCGCCATGAATTTAATTAACCCGTTCGTGAGCGGCATCCCAACCTGCCACGGATCGGGAGGGATGGCCGGACATTATGCATTCGGGGGCCGTACCGGAGGCTCTGTTGTGCTCTATGGCTCGCTTTATCTCACGCTTGGTCTTTTCTTAAGCGGGACGTTCCAGAAAACCATCCTCTTGTTTCCACAGCCAGTTCTGGGCGTCATTCTATTTTTTGAAGCCATTGCTCTGCTGGCACTGGTCCGCGACACAGCCGAATCAAAATCCGACCTCATTCTCGTGATCCTGGTGGGATTACTCGCTGCCAACGTGCGTTATGGCTACGTTGTGGCCCTGATCGTCGGTACAGCCATTGCCTACACTGTCAAGCCGCGACTAACAGGCTTGACCCGATAATCGGACCGTTGCTACGTGGGTTCGTCGGACCTCATTTCGCCAATCGCAAGAAAGCGCGCCGCTCTACCGGCCCTCGCACGCCTGAAGGCAAAAAGCGCTCCAGCCTCAATGCGCAGCGCGCTTCCCAACTCGCGGCGGATTGTGTGGGAAACATGCGTCGCGAGGCTCGCAACCGCGCTGGCTAACCCGGATTCGCCACGAACCGGTACCCCACTCCCCGTACCGTCAGCAAGTGCAAAGGTCTTCTCGGGTCGGTCTCGATATAGCGGCGCAGGCGCACGATAAAGTTGTCGATCGCCCGCGTGTCTGTATCCACCCGTAGCCCCCACACTTCATCCAGCATTGCCTTGCGCGACACCGGCTTGCCCTCATGTTTGATCAGATAGCGCAGCAGGTTCACTTCCATCAACGTCAGCGGAAACACCTGATCTCGAACCCGCAACTCCAACAGATCGAAGTTGACGTCACTCTCTCCAAAATGGAAGCTGTCCTGCGACTGCGTCGCGGCGCTCGCTGGATGTACAGGCGTCCGAAGCCACTCCCGGCGTCGCAGCAGCCCACGGATGCGGGCGATCAGGATTGCCAGTTCGAACGGTTTGGTCAGATAGTCGTCCGCGCCCGCAGCAAAGCCGCGCAGCACATCTTCCGGTTGTCCTCGGGCCGTCAACATCAGTGTCGGAATATACTGTCCAGCCTGACGCATCTCCGACATCACAGTGAACCCGTCCTTGCCGGGCAGCATCACGTCCAGCACCACCACGTCCAGCGCGGGGGCTTCCGTCAGCAGCACCGCCAGCGCTGCCTCTCCCGTCTCCACCACCTGTACCTGATAGCCTTCCGCTTCCAGATTGAAGCGCAGCCCTTCAGCCAGATGCAATTCATCTTCTACGATGAGAACGCGCACCGCAGGCGCCGTCATTCGACAATGGGGAGTTGCAGAATAAACGTACTTCCGTGGCCGGGACCTTCGCTCTCCGCCCAGGCCCGTCCGCCATGCCGCTTCGCCACAGACCTTACAATGTACAGACCAAGACCTGTTCCCTTAACGCGCGTCGCGAGAGGTCCGGAGACCCGGTAGAATCTCTTGAAGATCTGCTTCAGCTCTCCTTTGGCAATCCCCGGCCCGTGATCCTTGACGCGCACCGCAGTGTACTTGCCGTCCACTTTGGCCGTCTCCACCATCACGTCCACGTCTGGCCCCGAGTACTTCACCGCGTTGTCGATCAGATTGGAAACTGCCGCCCGCACTTCGTCCAGGTCGCCCAATATGTTGGCAGGGGCGCCCGGTTGGAAGCGGAGCGATTCGGGCGCAACCCGATGCAGCGTGCGGGCGCGCGCCAGGCACTCCTCGATCACGGCGTCTAGATCGATGGGCGACAGATTGAGCTTCCGGCTGCCTGGGCCCACTCGCCCTGTACGCAGAACCTGCTCGATGGTGCCGAGCAGTCGCTCACTGTCGTTCAGCATCACTCGATAAAACTCTTGCCGTTTCTCGTCGTCCACAGCCCGGGTCTGCAGTGTCTCCAGGTAGAGCCGGATGGAAGCCACGGGAGTCTTCAATTCATGTGTCACCGCATTGATGAAAGCGTCATGCTGCGCATTGCGCCGTATCTCGCGAACCAGAAAAGTGGTGTTGAGAACCACGCCGGCGATAATCATCGCGAGTAGGACTACGCCCAGGAACAGCAGAATGCCGTTGCGCCAGCCCAGCAGCACCCAGCCGATATACAGCAGCAGGATGACCGAGATCAGGCCCACCCCCAATGCTATGAAAAAGGCGATCGACTTGCGGCGTCCGCCTACAACCATGGCCCGGGCCCGCTAATCGGTCCTTTCATGTTCGTGGCTCCGCTTCCCGCATCTTGATGGCTTGTTCTTCAGCGCGCGTATCGTTCAGGAATGTTCCATTGCCGCTCTCTACCGATGCCAGATATTTGATCTTGCTCTGACTTCTCTGAATGGGCAGGAACTCCACATGGAAATGGAAATAAGGATACTCACCCTTGGCGGGTTGCTGCCGGACCAGCATCATCAGCGGCATCGGGAAGCCGTACAGATGATCGTACTTGCGCCGCACCCCGCTGAGCAACTCGGCGAAATCGTGGACCTCCGCTTCCGTCAAGTCCTTCAGCCGGCCGCAATGCCGCCGCGAATAGATGTGCAGCTCCGTCGGGAACCGTCCAAAGAATGGCAGGAAAGCCACGAAGCTCTCAGTCGACGAGACAATCCGGCGGCCATCCTCAAGCTCTCGCCGCAGGATCGCGCAATAGATGCATTCGCCTTTGCGGAAATACTCCGAGGCCGCTTCCAGCTCCACTTTCACCAGCGGCGGAGAGAAGGGAAAGGCGTAAATCTGTCCGTGTGGATGCGGCATCGTAACTCCGATGGCCACTCCGGTGTTCTCGAATATGCTCACGTATTCGATAACGGGATCTGCAAAAAGCTCCTCGGTCCGCTTAGTCCAAAGGTGAATGATCTGGATCCATCGCTCCACACTCAGCTCGGAAGGCGACTCGTTGTGATTCGGCGAATAGATCACCACATCGCAATTGCCCTGTCCTCCCGTAGTACAGAACAGGCCGGTCTCCGGTGAGAAGGGTTCGTTCTCGAAACTCAGAGCAGGGAAGTCGTTGGGATACAGGAATACATCGTATTCATCCGGTACCCGCCCCGAGCCCGGATCGAAAGGACACCAGTTTTGCGGAAGCTGGGGCCGGTCCTGCCGGAGTGCGGCAACACCCACCCACTGCTTGAGCAGAGGATGCCAGCGCAGTTCAGAAGACATTCCGACTCTCCTTTACACCAGCACGGCCGTATTCCGCAGTTCCCCGATCTCCGGAATGCGTATGGACACCACGTCACCTGCTGCCAGCGCCGATTCTTCCGTGACGATAATGCCCGTACCCGTGAGCAGCACCGATCCGAACGGTACCGGATTGGACCGCAGAAGATACTCTACCAGCGTCTCGATTTTCCGGCTGAGAGAGGACGTGTTTGTCTCGCCTGAGAAGATCGTCGCCCCCTCCCTCTCGATAGTGCATTCGACGTGCAGATGGTAGGGGTCCGTCAACTCATCCGCAGTCACAATGACTGGCCCGAGCGCGCACGAACAGGCATACATCTTGGATTGGGGCAGATACAAAGGGTTCTCGCGTTCAATGTCCCAAGCCGAAACGTCGTTAGCGATCGTGTAGCCGAGCACCTTACCCTTGGCTCCCAGGATCACGGCGAGCTCGGGCTCAGGCGCCGTAAACTTGGAATCCGACCGCAATCCGATGGACTGGCCTGGGCCCACGCAGAACCGCCCCGTCCCCTTGAAGAAAATTTCGGGCCGGGGCTCCCGGTAAACGTGAGCATAGAACCCTTCCCGTGTGCCATGTTCCGCGTCGCGAAAGCTTGCGCTGGTTGCATAGGTGCAGCCGCAAGCCCAGACCTCTCGGGGCAGTAAAGGGATCATCGGAGGCGCGGCTTCTTTATGGGGATCCGCTAATCGGCGAGCCAATGCCGACAGTAATATGCCCTCTTTTTCGGACTGGACCAACAGCTCGTAGAAGTTATAGTCGGGGATCGGACGGGCGCTTCCATCGCTGTTGAAAATCGCGGCAGTCGTGGAGTGATTCCACTGGATCTGTCCAAGTCGCATGCTCTTTGGGGTCAGTATTTCAAATAGACGGTCTTGTAATCACTATAGAACTCCAGCGCAGCGGGCCCTTGTTCTTTTGCGCCGAAGCTGGAATCCTTGGTCCCGCCAAAAGGCAGTTGATACTCGACGCCCGCACTCGGCAGGTTCACCGTTAACAGGCCAGCCTCCATGCGATGTACATATTCGAACACCCGCGACACATTGGTGGTCTGCAAAGAAGCGGACAGCCCCAGGGGGATGTTGTTCGCAATGCGCATTGCATCATCGAAATCCCGGGCACGCATCACCGCTAGCACAGGGCCGAAGATCTCTTCTCTTGCGATGGTCATGTCTTCCGTCACATCGGCAAAAACGGTGGGCTCGATAAAGTACCCTTTATTGAAACCGTCGCCTGTCAGCCTCTTGCCGCCCGCGCACAACTGGGCTCCTTCGTTTTTCCCGATCTCGATGTACCGCAAGTCGGTGTTGAGTTGGGCCTCATCCACCGCCGGACCGATCTCAATTCCGGGCTGCATCCCATCTCCAACCTTCAGCTTCTTGGTCCGTTCCACCAACGCGTCCAGGAACTTATCGTAAATCGCGTCTTCCACGATGGCCCGGCTGGTCGCCGTACACTTTTGCCCGGTCGAAAAGAAGGAAGCGTTGACCACGTTCTCCACTGCGCTCGGGAAATCGGCATCCGCCAAAACGATGGTAGGATTCTTTCCGCCCATTTCGAGCTGAATCCTCAGCGCCCGTTTCGAGGCTTCTTGATGCAGCCATTGCCCTACCTCACACGACCCGGTGAACGAGATCGCCTTGAGGGGCCCGGCTTCAACCAACGCCTTACCTAATGCTCCGCCCGATCCCGCCACGAAGTTGACCACGCCCTTCGGAATCCCGGCATCATGGCAAGCCTCCACCAGACGCCAGCAGCTCAGGGGAGCAGCCGAGGCCGGCTTAATCACCACAGTGTTTCCGCAGATCAGCGCCGGAGCCATCTTCCAGGCTGGAATTGCACTCGGAAAGTTCCAGGGAGTGACTAGTCCCACCACGCCGATCGGTTTTCTGAGCGCAAACATATGCACCCGCTCGCGCTCGGAAGGCACCAGAAAGCCCGGCATGCGCGAGCCCTCCCCCGCGAAATAGCGGAAGATGTTGATCGACCGCCGGACCTCGCCTTTAGATTCCGGCAGGGTCTTTCCTTCCTCGCGCGTCATCTCAGCCGATATCTCGTCAAAACGCCGCTCCAGATTCTCCGCGACCTTAAACAGTAGATTCCCGCGCGCGGGGGCCGGCATGGAAGACCAACCACTCAACGCAGCCTGTGCGGCGTCAGCAGCCCGGTTCACATCCGCAGGCGTACCCTTGACAAAAAGTCCGACCACTTCATCGGTATTCGCCGGATTCCGGTTCTCAAAGGTCTCGCCCGAAACCCACTCACCATCGATGTAGTTACCGTTGGACATGCTTCAACTCGCCCCTTTCAGAACTTCACGTTAGGCACGGTCTTAGAGGCCGCGTCTGCTTTGAAATATTCCTTAGCCGTAAACCCGAACATGCCCGCCGTGATATTTTTCGGGAACAGCGCGATATCGGTGTTGTACCTCTGCACCGTCTCGTTGTACTTGCGCCGTTCGATTGCGATCCGATTCTCCGTGCCGGCCAATTCATCCTGCAAACGCAGGAAGTTCTCGTTCGATTTGAGCTGCGGATAGTTTTCGGTGATCACCAGCAGCCGGGATAGCGCTGAGTCCAACTGTCCGTTAGCCGCAATCTTCTCCTGAGGATTCCGGGCGCCCATTAAAGCCGCCCGCGCGTCCGTAACGGACTTGATCACGGCCTGTTCCTGTTTGGCAAAACCTTTCACGGTCTCAACCAGGTTGGGTATCAGGTCCGCACGACGCTGCAGCGCCACGTCAACCTGCGACCACTGTCCATCAATAGCCGCTTGCTCCGTAACCAGGCTGTTCCGCGTCGACATCAATTGGCCCGCGAATAACAGCCCGATCAGAACCAACACACCGACAATCACCAATGCGAATTTCATGAGTCCTCTCTTCCTTTATTTCTCAAGCCGGTCTACATGCGAGACCAGCACTTCAATTTGCCGTAAATACGGCTCGAACAAAGTTCCGGGATCCAGTTCGCTGGCTTTTTCCTTCTGCTCGCGAACGTCCAGTAGTTTTCTAAACGAGGAGGGGTCCACGCCGATTTCACTTAGCTTGGACAGCACCTCGCGCTTCTTCCAATCGGGTTCAACACCTGAGAGTAACAACGCATGCCGGGCCAGCACAAGAAACGTGGAAACCGAGTCCAGCATCAGCCGCGCCAGACCCTTTTCGTCGGACAGCAGGCCCGCCCCTTTCTGACGAAGGCGCAACAGCTTGGCCCGAAGTTCGTGTTCCACCTGTGCGCGATAGAACGAACGATCAATGGCCAGCCCGGCGATCACGTCAGTGCCGAACAAAACACGCCGTTGCTCCTGCATGTCGTGATACTCAATCGGAAAGCAGTCGCTCGAAGTCTCCACCTCGTGCTGGCTCATCAGCAGTGGGGACGGATTGCCTTGCTGTTGCCACCACTTCAACACGGGCTCGCAATTCGCCAGGTCTTGGACGGTCACTCCGGTGAGGACGCAGAGTACGTTGAGATCGGAGTAATTCTCGTGCTGGTCGTTTGCAGCCGCCGAACCATATAGCACCACCGACACCAGCCGGTCCTGGTGGGCTTTTTTCAGTCTGTCGACGAGCTCTGTGAGTTTGTCATCCATCGCTATTTACCAATCGCTGGAAGCTCCGCCGCCGCCGGAGTCTCCGCCGCCAAATCCTCCAAACCCTCCGCCGCCCCCACCACCTGAATCATACCCGCCGAAGCCGCCGCCGCTCCCCCAGCGGTTGGAGCCGCTGAGCACATTGCCCAGCACCATCCCAGTCAGGAAGCCGCCCCCACCGCTGCCTCGTCCCCGGCCGCCCCGGCTGAACAACGAAAACAGTATGATCAGGCCAACTACAATGATGGGCCAAGGTAGACCCCTCGAAGAAGTCTGCGGCGCGCGCCGCCGGGGGCGCAAAGTGAAATCGAGCGAGACGTTCTTCGCACTTGCCACCCGGGTTCCGATCTCTTCCGCCGCGGCGATCATGGCAGGGCCATATTGCTGTTCGCGCAGCAGCGGGCGCGCTTCCCGCAATACGCTGCCGCTGAAGCCATCCGGCAGAATGGGCTCCAGCCCGTAGCCGACTTCCACGCGGTCCTTATGATCCTGGATGGCCAGCAGCAAGAGGACACCTTCGTCTTTGCCCTTCTTGCCGATACCCCATTTGCGGTACAGCGTGTTGGCCGTATCGTCAACCGGCGCGCCGTCAAGTGTTGGAAGCGTAACCAGCGCCATTTGGACGCCGGTGGCCTGCTCTACGCGCGTGCAGTAATCTTCGAGCTTGGCCCGTGAGTCCGCATCCAGGACATTCGCGAAATCGCTGACGTAACCCTGAGGTTTGAGGGAATTCAGGTCAAGCGCAAAGAGCGCGCACGTAAACAGGGCCAGCAGTAAAGCGACCAGCCTGCACTGCTTCACGTCAGCAAACAAGGTCTTCGCGGCGAATCCGGAACTCGCCAAGGTTCCCGAGCATCGCCAGAGTGATGTTCTTCGGATCGAAAAATTCCTGAGCAATGCACTGCACTTGCGCCGCGTCCACTTCTTCGATGCGCTCCAGCATCTCGTCGATGGTGAAGAACCTCTTGTAGTAGAGTTCCTGGCGTGCCAGGTTGCCCATGCGGCTCGAAGTAGATTCCAGCCCCAGCACAAACGATCCTTTCAAGTGATCCTTAGCGCGCCGCAACTCCTCAGCCGGAACCGGATTCTGCTTTAGCTCCCGAAGTTCCTGCACGATGGATTCAACTACCTTGCCCGCCGTCTCCACCGAGGTGCCCGCGTAGATTGCCATGCAGCCCGTGTCGCGATACATACTCAGCTCAGAGTACACGGCATACGCGAGGCCTTGCTTCTCCCGGATATTCTGAAACAGCCGGGAGCTCATGCCGCCGCCCAGGACCGTGTTCAGTACATAGCACGCGAACCTGGATTCGTGCGGCATAGGGTAGGACGGCACGCCCATATACAAATGGGTCTGCTCTAGCGAAGTCTTGTTGCGGAAGACTAAACGGGCGTGCGGGGTCGGCTTCTTGTCCGGCACCAGGGTTCCATTCACAGGTAAATCTTCGAAGTGCTGCCGAGTCAGCTCGACCAGGTGCTCATGCCTTAGATTCCCGGCTGCGGTAATCAGAATATTAGCGGGTGAGTAAATACGTCGGAAGTATTCATCCAGCATCCCCCTGTCAAACTTCTGCACCGTGTCTTTGGTGCCGAGGATGGGCTTTCCGATCGGGTGGTCCTTCCAAAAATTACTTGAGAAAATCTCGTGAAGAAGATATTCGGGGTTGTCTACCTCCATCTTCAACTCCTCGAGGATCACGCCCTTCTCTTTCTCGATATCCTGGTCGCGGAAGAGCGGGTTGCGCACCATGTCCGCGAGCACATCGAGAGCAATGGGCAAATGCTCGTCCAGCACCTTGGTGTTGTAGCTGACCATCTCTTTGGCCGTGAAGGCGTCTAACCCGCCGCCGATGGAGTCCACCGACCGGGCGATGTCTTCCGCACTACGGCGAGTGGTTCCTTTGAAGAGCATGTGCTCGATGAAGTGACAGATGCCGTTCTCGTCCGGAGTTTCACGCCGGGAGCCGGTGCCGATCCAGATGCCCATCGAAACCGATCGAACGTGCGGCATTTGTTCGGTCACGACGCGTACGCCGTTAGCGAGCTGGGTGGTTTCAATATTGCGGATTTTGAGTGAGGGAATCGAAGCCATAGTGCCTTTCGGCTACTTTCATTCTATCGCGGATCGGTGCGGCAACGGCGTGATAGACTCAGACTAGATGACCCAAGCCCTTATAGGACTAGAACTTGCGGATATTCAGCAGGTTTTAGGCGAGGACATTTTGGGTAAAGACCAGCCGCTATTTCGGGCCCGCCAGATCTACGAGGCGGTGTATCGCCAGAAGGTATCGGACCTGCAACACATCTCCACTCTGCCCGCGGCGCTCCGCTCCAATTTAGCGGATAAGCACGCGCTGGGGACCCCGAAGCTACTTACCAAGTACCAGTCAACCGATGGAACGTGCCGTTATCTGCTGCAGCTTGAGGACCTGCGCAGCATCGAAACCGTGCTGATGCCAGAAGAGGACCGGGACACCATATGCATCTCGAGCCAGGTGGGTTGCCCGGTGAACTGCCAGTTCTGCCTGACTGCGCTGATGGGGCTCGAACGCAATCTAATGGCAGGTGAGATTGTAGGCCAGGTCCTGTTCGTGATGAAGAGCCACAAGCTGGCGCCGTCCAGCGGCCGCATCAACATTGTGATGATGGGGATGGGTGAGCCTCTGTTGAATCTGCCGAATGTGTTGAAAGCGACACGGCTGCTCACCGATAGCGCGGGCATTGGGCTTTCTCCACGCCGCATCACTTTATCGACGGCGGGAATCACGCCACGAATTGAAGAACTGGGCCGTGAACCGGTGCGTCCCAAGCTGGCGATTTCGCTAAACGCATCCAGTGAAGAACAACGCCAGCAGTTGATGCCGATCACTCGCAAGTATCACCTGCAGGAATTGCTCGATGCCTGCCGCGCGTATCCGCTGAGGCCCTGGGAAAAGCTGACCTTTGAATACGTGCTGCTGAAGGGCGTCAACGATACAGATGCGGATGCACGCCGAGTGATAAAGCTACTGTCAAGCTTGAATGCCAAGGTCAATCTGATCGCGCTGAATCCAGGGCCCGGCATTGCTTTCGAAACACCGGATCCAGAGCGCGTGCAGTCCTTCCAAGACATCGTACGCCGCGCCATGCCCTGCTTCTTGAGAAAGCCGCGAGGCCGGGACATCTATGCCGCGTGTGGGCAGTTGAAACGGATCGAGAGCTGAACTAGTGTAGTGCGCCCTAATTAGTAACGAGTATACGCTACGTGTCGTCCTTACAATTGGAGGGACGATTAGATGCGTGTTGCTCGGCCAGTGGAGCTGGATAAAGAACCAAAGGGAATGCTGGAGCAAATAGCGCGTGGGCGTTCTTTGGCAGCACGTCTTGTGGAGCGGGCGCGGATTGTTTTGCGAGCGGGACGCGGGATGCAGGATCAGCAAATCGCGG
>JBBSHP010000042.1:0-12729 GCA_038232555.1 Bryobacterales bacterium | reverse complement strand
CTCTCAGGAATGATCGAATACGGCGGGCCGCTCCTATATCACGGCGGCGAAGACCAGCAGAGATCGTTTGATTCCACCTGCCGGAAGTTCCGGCGGTTTCTCACCGACGCGGCTCGCTAACCCACAAATTCCCCCGACGAGGCTAATCTTTAAGGGCAGGCATTTTCATTCCCTGCCTCTAAGCACCAAACCAAACGCACTCACTCTCTTCCGCTTGGATACAGCACCTGGATATGCATTCGGCTTCGCAATTTCGCCTGATTCCATTGATTCTGGCCGCTGTCGCACCGACTGGATTCGCCCAGAACGGCACGCTGACCGCCAGCCCTTCGCCGCTCATTCTATGCGGTCAGCCTAACCAGGCCGTGTCCGGGGCGCCGGTCTTCGTTTCTACTCCTACCGGTTCGCTCACCTTTGTCGCTACGGCCGTGACCTCCGAGGGCGAGTGGCTTCAGGTGGAACCCAGTTTTTCCACCGTTACGGCCGGCCAGCCATCTCAACTCCTGGTGGGGATCAATCCGGGTGGGCAAACCGGCGCTCCACTGTACAACTCCATCATTCCGTTCTCCAATGGAGAATATACGGGTCAGATCATTTTGAGCGGTGCAAATGGAGCGAAACTGGCCACGGTCCCCGTTTCTCTTCGCGTCAGCGCGGCCGGATGCGGCGACACGAAAAGCGGATCGATCTACATCAACTCCGGTCCTTTAACGTTTCAAGTTCCTCCCGCGACGGCGACGGGGATTACATCGTTGCTCTTTAATAGCTTTCGAAGTAACGTGACTGTTGTGCCCACGGTCTCGACCGGCACAGCGCAGAAATGGATTACTACGGTTAGCACCAATCTCTACATCGTGACCGGTTCAATGTACCCGACGCCGTTGGTTGTCGGGGTTACTTCCGACGGCCTCAGCCCGGGCACAAGCTACACAGGGAACATTGAATTCGATTCATCCAGCTACTCCATCCTGAATCTTCCGATTACTCTGAATGTGAGCGCAAATGCCGGAAGTGCGCGGTTTGCTGCTACGCCCAGCCCCGTGTCGCTAAGCATCCCGAAGGACACCACCGCAACCAGCGTGAATATCGCGTTGACAAACCTCACCCCCACCCCGGTCGGCATTTCCGTCACGCCCACCGCCGCCAATGGACGGAACTGGCTTTCGGTGCACCCTTCCGCTGTAGTTTTCCAACCGAATGAAACCATCAATCTCGCAGCGAACATCTCAGCCTTGGGTCTCGCCGACGGAGCCAACAAGGGCAGCGTGAACGTGCAGGTAACATCGGGTTCCAGCGGCAGCCTGGTGATTCCGGTAACGGTGAAGAAAGGGATCGGCTCGGAACTTTCAGCTACTCCGACTCCACTGAACATCGCCACTTCCCGGGGATCAACCACTCCCGTGGAAAATGTGATTAGCATCGAGTCCAGTTCCGGAGCGATCTCATTCTCGACCAAGGCTTTTTCCAGCGTCAACCAGCCCTGGCTCGCGGTGAAGCCCTTTTTCTCGACAGTCTCGCCCGGGTCCCCGGTAAATCTCGTGGTGAGCGTAAATCCAGCGCTGGTTCCAGATGGACCTGCGGTGGGAATCATCACCTTGGTCCGCTCCGACGGAGGCACCGCCCTGACGATTCCCGTCAATGTGAATGCCGGCAAGGACATTGCGTTGGGTGTGACTCCGGCGCAACTGTCCTTCTCTTATCCTTTTGGTTCCCCTTTTGCACAGACCCAGACGCTCAGCCTAACCGGCCCCGCGGCGACAAACTACGCAATACAATCCAGCACTGCGGCCGGTGGCAAATGGCTGGTGGCCACCCCGAATGCTGTCGCAACCGGCCCAAGTGGCGCTGGCGCAAAAATCACCGTTCAGGTGAACCCGGGTGGTCTTGCTCCCGATACCTATCTCGGCCAAGTGGCCATCACCAACATGAATACGGGCTCACAGCAGATCGTTCCCGTGACAGTGACTGTAGGCCCGGCGCTTCCTGTTTCCGCCAGCCCGGCGTCGCTGCTATTCAATTATCAGGCGGGTTCTCCCCAACTCCCGCAGCCTCAGGCGGTTCAAGTCTCCAGTACTGGCGGCAGCAGTGGGTTCACCGCGACCGCCGCCGGACTGAATGGCGGGCCGGACTTCCTTACCGTAAACTCTCCCAGCGGAAACACGCCGGCGACGCTATTGATAGGGGTGAATGCGTCCATCCTTGGGACGCTCTCACCGGGAGAGTACCCGGGAGTGGTAACGATTTCTTCGCCAGGTATTCCCGGCGGCAGTCAAGTCGTGAGTGTCAAGCTCATCGTGTCGCAGGCGCCCCCCCGAATAGCTGCTCTGGTTAGTAGCGCCAGCCTCTCCCCGGACCCGGTGTCTCCCGGAGAAATGGTGACCCTCTTAGGCTCGGGACTGGACGCCTCGACCGTTACTTTCGACGGTTATCCCGCGCCGCTGATCTATGCCGGTGCCGAACAGATCAATTCCATCGTGCCCTATGAAATCGCCGGACGAACCGTCACAAGCATAGTGGCAACTAGAAACGGTGTGGCCTCTAGCCCGCTGACAATGCCGGTGATGGACACGGTCCCGGCGATCTTCACAACGACGCAAAACGGCAACGGTCAGGGTGCGATTTTGAACGCGGACAATTCCTATAACAGCAGCGGCAGTCCAGCCGCAAAGGGATCGGTGATTCAAATTTTCGCGACGGGTGAAGGGGTGTATCCCGGTGCGGCGTCAGGCTCCGTGGTGCCTTCTCAACCGCCCTTCCCCGTGCTTTCTGCTCCAGTGCGGGTGACCATTGGCGGGGTTCCCGCGGATCTTCTGTACTCCAGTGAAGCCCCGGGCTTGCTGGCAGGTACATTGCAAGTGAATGCAATTGTGCCAGGCAGTGCAGGTTCGGGACCACAGAAGGTCGTGCTGACCATCGGGGCGAACAGCAACAGCTCGCAAAGCGTCACCGTAGCGGTTCAGCAGGCCGCCGCCCCACCACTCCCAGGGCATCCTCGAGTTCTCCGCACCAGGACAGCAAAATCTCGTCTTCAAAGGGCCGCGCGATTAGCTGCAGCCCGATTGGCAGGCCCGTCCCGGTAAACCCGCAAGGCATGGACACGGCTGGGTAGCCCAACAAATTTATCCCCCTCACGAATCGTGTCGTCGCCATTCGTACGTTCTGCTTCTCGCCGGCGAGTTCCACTCCCATCTCCCCAATGCGAGCTGGGGAAATCGGAATGGTGGGCGTGTAGAGGAAATCAATTTGCTTGAACAACGCACGGAAATCGTCGACCAACATTTTTCTCACCCGTTGCGCATTCACGTAGCTGGTGGCTGGAAGCAGAGTGCCCTGGTCCAGCAACGCCATAGCTTCCGGGCTGAATTGGTCCCGCCGGCTGAGATAGGGGGCGTACACAGCGGACGCTTCCGAGAGCAGGATGACAAAGCTGGCCAGGTTCAGCGTATGAATATCAGGGACCCGCACTGGCATCACGCGGGCTCCCAACTGTTCACTTCGCCGCGCCGCCTCCCGCACCGCCCCGCTGATCTCCGGATCTACCTGTTCGAAATAAAAATTCTCGGGCAATCCGATACGGATCGGCTCCCCGGCACGCGCCGGACGCCCCGCGCCGATCGCCATCGCTTGAAAGGTAAGCTCCGCATCGCGCGCAGTCTGATTGAGGGGACCAATGTGATCTAGCGTCAAACCGAGCGGTCGCACACCCACCCGGCTCACTCTGCCGTAAGTGGGCTTCAGTCCAAAGACACCGCAGAAAGAGGCTGGAATCCGGATCGACCCACCCGTGTCCGTGCCGGTGGCCATCAACGCCATTCCGGTTGCGACAGCCACTCCGGAGCCACCGCTCGATCCGCCCGGAATGCGCTGGGTGTCCCAGGGATTTCGAATGGATCCGAAATGCGCGTTGTCGGAGGTCACACCGTACGCTAGCTCATGCAATCCGGCTTTGCCCACCATGATCGCTCCAGCGGCATCTAGCTTTTCCACCACCTCGGCATCATGATCCGGCACTTCATTCTCAAACAGTTTTGAGCCAGAAGTGGTGCGAACGCCCTTGGTCAGGATGAGATCTTTATGGGCTATGGGGATTCCGTGCAGCGGTCCACGATCGCGCCCACTGGCGAGTTCGGTGTCCAGAGTACGAGCCCGCGCGATGGCCTGTGCCCCGGTAACGGTGATGAAGGCGTTCAAGGTGGGATTGAGACGCTCAATCGTGTACAGTGCTTCCTGAACCAGCTCGGCGCAACTGATCTTTCCGGCGCGGAGCGCCTTTCCCGCATCCGCAATGGTCACCGGAGTTCCCCTGCCTCCGGTTGCAGATTCTCCGGTTGAAGCTCGTAGGTCAGAGCGGACTCCACGTCGAGCGGAATCGCCAATTCCAGTTGACGAAACGGGGCGAGGAAGCGATCCACCAGCGGCTTGATTTTTTCCAACTGTTCTTGTGTGATCTCGTTTTGCATGGGGGCCAGCGGCGATTATAGCGCGGCATTCGGGCTCAGAGGCTGCCGCATGGGCAGCGATCCACGAGGCTCGGCGTTGGATCCATTCTGCCGGGCGCACGAGGTTCGAATCTTTACGTCACGCACGCGAGCGCGTTTTCGTCCGCATCGGAGAAGAACCCCACCTACACGCTGATGGCGCTCGCTGCGGGGACTTCCGATTAATCGGAGAGCAATCGAAGAAAGGAGTGGTGTTAATGGCAAGCTCTTCGACTGATCGCCGTGGACTGTTGAAAATTGGTGCCACCGGCGCGACCCGCGCGTATCCGTCACCTGGCGACCAGTTGTACGGCCAGACGGCGGAGCACCATCACACGGGTGTCGCTGCGAGTGGCCCAGCCAATTCAGTCCCGAGTTATCTGGCCGAACGCGATTTCCGTACCATTCCAGAATTGCAGACCTGATCATTCCACGGACCTCCACACCCGGCGCTCTGGACGCATGCGTGCCGGAATACATTGATCGGGTAGTTGGGTCCGATGGCGAGCATCAGTCGCTGGTGCGGATAGCTTGGGATGGCTCGACGCTCGGGTGGAAGCACGCGACAGCCAGGCCAGGACCTCGCGATCCCGAATTCACACTCACCCAATTAATATCGAATCAACGGCGTCGTATCGAACATGCCGGAATTTGGCCAGGAATTCGCGTGTAGGTCTGGCCAACCCATGGTGCGCGAGAACGCCTGCAAGGTCTGGTAGCGACGCTAGAATGGGAGTACGAACACGACATGGCCACCAAGCGAAGCTCAGCCGTAACTTCCGAAGCCGAACAGAAATATCAGCTTGAGCATCCAAGCGAGAAGATCATATGGGCGCGGGCCGTCGAAGTGTTTGGCAGCGAAGATCTTGCAGGGCAGTGGATGAGAACGCCCCTTCCTCTGCTGGAGCAACACACGCCCGAAGAGTACGCCCAATCCAACGATGAAGAGAAGCAGCGCGAGACGCTGGTGATCTTGGGCCGCATTGATTACGGGCTCTTCAGTTAGATGAGGATTTTCCGTCTGCACCGGAGTCATCGGGCAGCCACGGATTATGGCGGCTCACAACTGTACTCCAGCCGTTGGAATGTAGCGGGAACACCGATGTTGTATGCCGCTTCCACCCTGTCTCTGGCCTGTCTGGAGGTTCTCGTTCACGTCCTGCCAGGTCAGATCCCCCCGGCTTACGTCTACTCCAGTGCGAAGTTGAATCGCCGGCCGCACGTCGCCGACTTTCGGGGCGAGGTAGAGGATGAAATCAGCACTCGCCGCTATGGTCAGTGGTGGGCTAATGAACGCCGCGATGTGGCGATTCTGGTTCCGTCAGTTGTCGTTCCTAGCGAGCGGAACATTCTGCTGAATCCCACTCATTCGGATTTCGACCAAATTGTCTGGGATGCACCGCAGGCCTTTGGATTTGATAAGCGGTTACTGAGGATGGGGACAAGCTGAACTGCCGCTAATCCACGGCTTTATTCGCAGTGGACGGGCGCTTCCAACGCACCACCGGCTTGCGCGCGGCGCTTACTTCATCCACACGGCTGGTGCGCGTCAAATGCGGAGCTTTGTGCAACACCTCCGGATCCTGTTCGATCTCTTTCGCGATTGAGATTAGCGCGTCGGCGAAGAGGTCCAGTTCGTGCTTGCCCTCCGTCTCGGTGGGTTCAATCATCAAGGCGCCGCGCACGATGAGCGGGAAGCTTACCGTGTACGGATGGAATCCGTAGTCGATCAGCCGCTTGGCGATGTCGCCAGTACGGACGCCAAGCTTAGCCTGCCGGTCGTCGCTAAATACGCACTCGTGCATGGTAGGCGCCTTGTGAGGGTGCTCGTAATAGGGCTCCAGCAACGCACGAAGATAATTCGCGTTCAGCAGTGCGTCCATCGTTGCATTGCGCAGTCCTGCGCCTCCATGCGCCATGATGTAGGCCAGCGCTCGCACCAAAACTCCGAAATTGCCATAGAAGGACTTAACCCGGCCAACCGACTTGGGCAGATCGTAATTCCAGCTCCACATATCATTCGCACGACGCAGCCGGGGTGTTGGAAGATAGGGGATGAGGTGCTCGCGAACTGCCACGGCTCCCGAACCGGGTCCTCCACCACCATGGGGAGTGGAGAAAGTCTTGTGTAGGTTGAGATGCATCACGTCGATACCGAAGTCACCGGGCCGGGCGATCCCCACCAGCGCATTCATGTTAGCGCCATCCATGTAAACCTGAGCGCCTTTAGCATGCAGGATCTCAGCAGCCTTGGTGATATTTTCCTCGAACACGCCTACTGTATTCGGGTTGGTCACCATCAGCGCGGCGACATCTTCGCTGACCGCGCGGGAGAGCGCTTCGATATCGACCATCCCGCGCTCATTCGATTTGATGTTTTCCACCGTGTAGCCGACCATCATGGCGGTGGCCGGATTGGTGCCGTGCGCAGAATCAGGAATGAGAATTTTCTTGCGAGGATTTCCTTGCGCTTCAAGGAAGGCGCGGACCAACAGAATTCCGGTGAATTCGCCATGCGCGCCGGCGGCCGGCTGCAAGGTTACCGCCTGCATTCCACAGATCTCCGCGAGCTTGCGCTCCAGCTCCGCCATGATCTCCATCGCGCCCTGCGATAGCGATTCGGGCTGGTACGGATGCGCCCAGGCCAGCCCCTCAATCCTCGCGACCGCTTCGTTGATCCGGGGATTGTACTTCATCGTGCAGGAGCCCAGTGGGTACAGGCCCAAGTCAATTGCGTAGTTGTACGTAGACAGCCGCGTGAAATGCCGGATGGCATCCACTTCACTCACTTCCGGGAAATCCTCGATCTCGGCGCGCGTATTCTCTGCACCAAGCACACCGGCCGCATCGACGGTCGGCACATCGAGCGGAGGAAGTTGATACCCTATCTTCCCCGGAGAACTGCGCTCAAAGATCAACCCTTCGTTCTGAACGATGTGCGGACTGGTCTTCCTGATCATTTCGCGAAGGCCTCCGCAACGGCGTCCATATGTTCGCGCCGATTCATTTCTGTCGCGCACAGCAGCATGCTATCCGCGAGCTCCGGATAAAAGCGGCTCATCGGCAACCCGCCAATCACTTTATTGCCAAGCAGAGATTCGTTGATCTGATCGGAGCTGCGGCCACTGGTAGTCGCGACAAACTCATTGAAGAACCGCCCTGAGAACCGCATCGGCAATTTCCCGGCCAGGTAATGCGCCTTCGCGAGGTTCTGCTCAGCCAGTTCCCGTAAACCTGCTTTGCCGTAAACAGTCATAAAGACCGTCGCCATTAAGGCAATCAGCGCTTGGTTGGTACAAATATTGGAGGTGGCCTTCTCGCGCCGGATGTGTTGCTCGCGAGTAGAAAGTGTCAAGCAGAATGCTCGATTTCCGCGGGAGTCCCGGGTTTCCCCTACGATCCGGCCCGGCATCTGGCGAATGAACTTCTCCTTCGTCGCGATCGCCCCGACAAATGGGCCACCGTAACTCGGAGGGATCGCAAAGGACTGTAGTTCGCCCGCCACTATATCTGCGTCGTGAGGCGGTTCAAGCAGCCCGAGCGAAACCGCTTCAGTGAAGACAAACACTAGCAGCGCTCCGTGCTTATGCACCAACTCCGCCGCGGCTTTCACGTTCTCAATTACGCCGAAGAAGTTCGGAGACTGAATGATTACTGCCGCGATCTCGCTGCTGAGCTTCTGCTCCAGGTCGGCCAGATCCAACATGCCGGACCCGGTCTCATATTCAAATTCGGTCACCGGCATGCCCTGATGCTGGGCGTAAGTTCGCAATACCTGGCGGTACTCAGGGTGGACGGCGCGAGAGACCAGGATGCTGTCGCGATTGGTCAAGCGCATGGCCATCATGGCGGCTTCCGGAACTGCGGACGACCCGTCGTACATGGAAGCATTGGCCACTTCCATACCAGTTAACTGGCAAATCATAGTCTGAAATTCGAAAATCGTGATCAGAGTCCCTTGCGCAATCTCGGCTTGGTACGGAGTGTAGGAAGTGAGAAACTCGCCCCGGGAAACCACCGTGTCCACCAACACAGGGCGGTAATGATGGTAGACGCCGGCACCCAAGAATGACGAATAGCCATTTGCATTCTCCTCCGCTCGCGCCCGGAAATAATCGACGATCTCGTACTCCGACTTGCCTGGCGCGATATTGAGGGGCTTATCGTAGCGAACCTGGGGCGGCAAGTGAGCGAACAAGTCTTGCAGCGAATCCACGCCGATTGTTGCGAGCATCTCGCGGCGCTCGAGGTCTGATTTAGGTAAGTAGCGCAAGAAGGTCCATATGGGGAGGCAGGCTATCCGCTACCAGCTAAGACGCCCGCTTACTCCACTCCCACATAAGTTTGATAGTCGCCGGCCGAAAGCAGTTGCTTTATTTCATCGGGCTTCGATAAGCGGATCTTGACCAGCCACGCGCTACCATGCGGATCTTCATTCAGCTTCTCGGGCGCGGTCGCAAGGGCGTCGTTGATTTCAACGATCTCACCGGAAATCGGCGCGTAGATATCGGAAACGGCCTTCACCGACTCCACCGATCCTAGCGATTTGCCCTGCTCGACTGTATTGCCGACCTTCAGGAGATCGACATAAACGATATCGCCGAGTTCTTTTTGGGCGTGGTCGGTTATGCCGACCACGCCGATATCTTGCTCCAGCCGGACCCATTCGTGTTCCTTGGTGTAGTGCAGATTGGATGGATACATTCTGTTTATTTAGCCCGCTTATAGAAAGGAGTTGGAACGGTAACTGCATCTACCGGTTGGTTGCGTATCATAATCTGAATCTGTTGTCCGGGGCGAGCGCGTTCGAGGGGTAGGTAGCACATTCCAATGTTTTTACCGAGTGTCGGCGAGGGACCGCCGCTGGTGACCCAACCAGCCGGCGCGCCTTCTAGATGCACTTCGTAGCCATCCCGGCCAATGCCGCGGCCGACCATTTCAAAACCTACCAGCTTGCGTTTAATCCCGTCGCCTTTCTGCTGTTCCAGCGTTTTCTTGCCCAGAAACTCGCCTTTATCCAGCTTCACAATCCAAGCCAAGTCGGCTTCGTAAGGGGTTATGGTCGCATCGATCTCATGGCCATATAGCGCCATCTTCGCTTCCAGCCGCAAGCTGTTCCGTGCTCCCAGGCCGCAAGGCTTAATCCCGAATTCCGTTCCGGCGTCTAGCACCTGGTACCAGATGCGCTCGGCTTCATCCGGCGCTACATAGATTTCGAATCCATCTTCGCCCGTGTAACCGGTGCGCGCGATGCGCGCCCAGACACCCAAGACCTCGCCATCCACAAAGTGATAATACTTGATCGGCGCTAATTCACTTCTCGTCAGCTTTTGCAGTGTGGCGCAAGCCCTGGGGCCCTGAATCGCAATCTGCGCGTAGCGTTCGCTCGCAAATTCCACTTTGGCGTGCCAGCGGTTGGCGTTGTCGATATGCTCAAAGTCTTTTTCCTGGTTGGACGCGTTCACACAAATGAAATAGTGATCATCTTCCACTTTGTGGACCAGGATGTCGTCAACAAACCCGCCATGTTCATACAACAGCCCCGAGTATTGCGCTTGTCCAACTTCCAGCTTAGAGGCCGCGTTGGTGCTGACGTACTCAGTCAGGGTCAAAGCTTCAGGGCCGCGGATTTCGATCTCGCCCATGTGGCTTACATCGAAGATCCCCACGCCGTCTCGAACGGCGCGATGCTCATCGATGATGCCGGAGTATTGGACAGGCATGTCCCAGCCTCCGAAGTCGATCATCTTCCCGCCTAGCCGGCGGTGGGCTTGATTGAGCGGGGTGGTCTTGAGAGCGGCGGCGGGCGTAACCATGTACGGAGTTCTTGATGCGAAGCTCCATTCTAAACGATTAAGGCAACGACGATCCAGCAATGGAACCTCTAGCTTAGCGAATGCAGTCCTTGGGAGTTGACCTTCGAGCAGTTCTAACTGCAACTGATCACGGGCGGAGGCAGGTACGAACACCATCCGAAGCTGGGCACGCCAGAGAGGTGAGTGACGCGGTACCGGGCTGAGAATCTCTCGCCCGTTTGAGCGCCGATTTTTTGATGCGTTAACCCCGTCCGGCCTAGTACGAAGCTCTCTGGACGTGGGTGCCAATCGCTTTCATAATTGGAAATGAGATAACAACACACTATGCCGACTCCGTTCTGCCCCCACTGCAACCGATCCTTGGCTCTCAACCACAATTACCGTTGTACCAACGTTGGCTGCGGGAAGCCGCTTATCCAGCAGCCCGTCAAGCCGTTATGTCGGCGGAAGCCCAACGTCGGGGCAGCTCGCCCGAGAATATCGCGACCGGGCTTACATTAGAGATCGTAAGTTTCTTTCACGCAGAGCAACAGCGTCCGCTTTAGGCTTACGAATGGCCTCAGGCGGACGTTTTTGTTTTAGAACATTCCCTGTGACAGAGGTGCCGGAGCTTACCATCGGAGGAAGGCACTGATCGAGATGGTTGCCGAAATGAAGGGAGAGAATCGCCGGGTGGGAAAGCAGGCCGCATCGAAAGTGAGCTTGGCCGGAAAATTTTGCTGCACTGACACACACTGCCCCTGAATCCCGGAGAGCAGTGCCACTTCACCGAACGAACAGCGCTAAAAGTACGAGCCTCGAAGGCTCAGCCCTACCCCATTGATTGCCGCGCAAACTTCAGCGGGTTCACTCGCCACGCGCGGCGTATCAAGTTCCTGGCGATAAGGGCCAGTGCCATGCCGCACATGGTAAACGTTGATGGTTCGGGCACCGTGTTGACTTGGCCAGTCTGGACGAAGAATCCGCCCAGTTCACCAAGCGGGAACTTTGTTGTTTCCAGAACCGCGTAGAATTGGCCAGCTTGCAACTGCGCAGCCTGGGTTGTGCTTAGGGTGAAGTTCTGGGCAGGTACAAGACCCGAGGTCATGTTTGGCACTCCCGCCAAAGAAAATTGAGTGCTGCCGGTGTTGGCTGGACTTGCAGGCGCAGTCAAGATTATACCAGTACTATTTGAACTCAAACAGCAGAAGTTGCTGGAGGGTGCGACAACGGCCAGCACCTTAGTTGAGCTATCAAAGTTGAGTTCGACAAAACCGAAACCCGAGGAACCAGTATTGCCAATCACCCCGGCGCTGCTTGGCACGCCACCTGAGCCGAACAGGATAGCATCGTAAATCAAAGCGCCTTGCGCGAGAGTTGCTCCCGCCGAATACAGGGACATCAGAAGAAATAGACCAAATCTCATAAGAACCACTCCCGTATCGAGTATAAGGCTTTTTATCCAGTTTTGAGGGCTTTTTGAAGCAAAATACAAGCCTGAAGTACTGGAAAGCGAGTTGGATAGCCATCCTGCCAAGCCTCCATTTATTAACACAGCACGCCAAGTCTCACAAAAAGCCGCGTCAAATAGGTCCAAAAGTTGAAGATCTATTCGCAAATTGATAAAGAGATCTACCCGTCAATTTGGGTAATGGAGCGATACCCAACCGCAGTTGTTCCTGATGTCCGAAGTTACTCATCGAAGCGTCTAGCGGAGTAGTCTGAACTGCCCTGGGATTGTTGACGATAGTCTGCACTGGGCGGCCGTCAAGGTAATCCCCAACGTGTTCCCCTGAACCTGTTATTAACGATCGGAGCCATCGGCCCTTGCGGAGCGCCAGTTATGGTTCGGCTGGCCGGCGTGAATGTCGGCAACCAACCTGCGTTGGAGATCGACTGCCCGTTCTGGAATGTCGGAGCCTGATCCAAGGTGCTGCCCTGTTCGGCGACACTTCCGAAACTGGTATTTCCTACAGCAGTGCCGCCCATTCCGTTGCTGCCGGTTGCCCAGACGCCGTTGCCTGGACACCCAACTAGCTACTCTCTGGCGCAAAATCGAGGGTCGAACTCATTGCTTTCATCGGCGTAGGTGAAAGAGGAAGGTGAGCAGCCTACTGATACCCGCGCTGAACCAGGCGAGCTGTTGTCTTCCTTCGAAGGATGGGAGATCCTCCATTATTACGAAGGGAACGCAAAGGATCCGGCCATCGCCGATCGGTAGATGCAATCGCGGCCAGAAGCAAGCGCACGTAGCAAACGCAGGGAATGCCTCCTCCAATCCCAGATACAAAGTACTACCCCTTTTGGATTGAGTATCTTGCAAATATATAGTTCGAAACAAAGTACTTGAAAGCATGCTCTAATGGATGATGACTGGGTTTGTTATACAAATACGCAATTCTCAGCGGTGCAGGATTGTTGTTAATTCAACATGGACCGTAACATCCAAAGTTCTT
>JBBSHP010000041.1:0-12760 GCA_038232555.1 Bryobacterales bacterium | reverse complement strand
CGCGCCTGCATCTCGGTGATGTCTGAATACAGAATGCCCAGACGGCATCCCCGGAAGCCCAACATGGGGTTAAACTCATGCAGGTCCTCCACTCGCTTCAACAGCTCAGGAAGCCGTTTTTTCAACTCAGCAACCGGAATGCCAGTGGCCTGCGACATCTCCCGCTTGGTCTTGATATCCGCATGGGGAAGCCTGGCCAGATCAACCATCAAGTTCTCGCGCTTCGGAAGAAACTCGTGCAGCGGGGGGTCGAGGGTGCGGATCACCACTGGAAACCCGTTCATGGCCGTGAACAGACCGGCGAAGTCGGACCGTTGCATCGGAAGCAGCTTTGCCAACGCCTTCTTACGGGTCTTCTCATCGTCGGCCAGAATCATGGCCTGCATGTGCGGGATGCGGTCCTCAGCGAAGAACATATGCTCGGTACGGCAAAGCCCGATGCCCTCGGCTCCGAATGCACGGGCTGCCTTGGCATCCCTGGGAATGTCGGCATTTGCACGAACCCCAAAATCTCCGCGGAATTTGTCGGCCCACTCCATTAACCGTGCGAAGATGGGCGACTTCGGATCGGGATCGTTGGTCTTGGCCTGACCCAAATAGACGTCCGCCGTGGTCCCGTCGAAGGAGATCCAGTCGCCGGCCTTCACTAGGACCTGCTTTTCGCCGACTTTTACCGAGAACTGCTTCTTGTGTTCATCAATCTGCAGCGATCCGGCCCCGACGATACAGGGTCGGCCCATCCCTCGTGCGACCACTGCCGCGTGACTGGACTTACCACCAACCGCCGTGAGAATTCCCTTGGATACGTCCATCCCATGGATGTCGTCCGGCGTGGTCTCTTTCCGAACCAGGACTACCGGCCCGTTCTTTGAAGCGATCACTGCGTCATCCGCCGTGAATGCCACGCGTCCTACCGCAGCTCCTGGCGATGCCGAAATACCATTCGCGATCTTGGTCAGAGCTTTGAGCGATGGAGCATCCAGCAGAGGATGCAGCAATTGATCGAGCTGGCTGGGCGCCACGCGCAGCACCGCTTCTTTCTCGTTGATCATGCCCTCGTCCACCATCTCGACCGCCACTCGCACCGCAGCCGTGCCGGTACGCTTCCCATTGCGGGTCTGCAGCATGTAGAGCGTGCCGTCTTCAATCGTGAATTCAAAATCCTGCATGTCCCGGTAGTGCTTCTCGAGATTGGATGTGATCTCCCGAAGCTGACGATAGGCGTCCGGCATCAGTCTCTCGAGATCGGAAATCGGCTCCGGCGTTCGGATGCCCGCAACGACATCCTCACCCTGCGCGTTAATCAGGAATTCCCCGTAGAATACCTTCTCGCCCGTGGCAGGATCTCTGGTGAATCCTACCCCCGTAGCCGAGCTGTCGCCCAGGTTGCCGAACACCATAGTCTGGACATTCGCGGCCGTACCGATCTCGTCGGGGATCTTCTCCATGCGGCGATAATAGGCGGCTTTGTCATTCCACCAGGAGTTGAAGACCGCATCACGGGCGAGTGCGAGTTGTTTGCGAGCATCCTGCGGGAAAGGCTGCCCTGTCTCCTTTTGGACCAGCTTCTTATAGTCCGAGATGATTGCCTTCAGATCGTCTGCGGTGAGTTGTGTGTCCAGCTTCGCTTTAGCTCTTTTCTTCCGCTCGTCAAAGACGTGGTCGAACCTGCCCATGTCCATGTTGAGGGCCACCTGCCCGAACATCTGAATGAATCGACGGTAACAATCGTAAGCAAAACGGGGATTGCCGGTTTTGCGAACCAGGCCCTCTACAGTTTCATCGTTCAAGCCGAGATTCAGGATCGTGTTCATCATCCCGGGCATGGAAAACTTAGCGCCAGAGCGGACGCTCAGCAACAACGGATTTTCGGAATTGCCCAGGCCCTTGCCCGTTTCCTTCTCCAGGTGACCGAGCGCCTTTTCAATCTCGCGATCGATCTCTTCGGGCACTTGCTTGTTGTTCTTGAAGTAGATGGTGCAGACCTCGGTCGAGATCGTGAAGCCGGGCGGCACGGGCACACCCGCCTTGCTCATCTCGGCCAGTCCGGCTCCTTTGCCGCCGAGCACATCTTTCATCTTTCCATCGCCTTCGGCTTTGCCGCCACCGAACGCGTATACGTGTTTTGCCATTATTTAATTTTCAGTTCCTAAGTGTGATTTAGTCGTGATCTCGGAGAAATCTGCAATCGTAGAGAACTCCGTCAGAAGGTTATGCAGTAGCGTGAGCCGATTGCGTCGGGCCACTTCGTCTTTGTCGTTGACAAGCACCTTATCGAAGAACAGGTCAACTTTGGGACGGAGCAGGGCGATGCGTGATTCCAGCGGCTGAGCAGCCGTGCGCTGAATCTCTTCGTAAAGATCTCGTTCCGGTCCGAGCTCCAGCAGGTCTTCACGCACAGCGTTCCCGCCCGTGAACTCCGCCTGTTTGAGAATGTTTTTGATGCGCTTGAAACTGGCTGCAAGCGGCTCGAAGTCGGGAGTGGACCGGATCGCTTGGACGCGGCTGAGCCGGGCTTCCAGATCCACCAGGTCTTCCCAGCCCGCGGCAAGGCAGGCGCGGACTTCGTCGTATTCGTACCCGCGCGCTTCCCGGAAATAGTGTTCCACCCGGTCGCGAATGAATTCGCGAAGCTGCTCGTTTTCAATCGAAAGCTGGGCAGGCAGTTTGCCCTCGACGAGGATGCGGACCACGCCTTGGGCCGCCCGCCGCAACGCAAATGGGTCCTTGGATCCGGTCGGAATCAGGCCTACGTTGAAACAGGATTTGAGTGTATCCCATTTGTCGGCGAGCGCAACCACGCGGCCTGTCTCAGTGCGGGGGATCTCATCCTCCATGCTGAGCGGCTTATAGTGATCGTAGATCGCCTCCCAAACTTCCTGCGGCTCTCCCTCCGCCTTAGCGTAGAGGCCACCCATGATGCCCTGCAATTCGGGAAACTCTTTGACCATATCGGTGGTCAAGTCGCACTTGCAAAGCAGGGCTGCGCGGCGGGCGGCAGGAGAGACGGTCTGCTCCACCATGCGGTGGGTTTTATCCAGATAGCTGCCCAGCTTAGCTTGAAAGGTGACGTTCGCGAGATCCGGAAGGCGGGCTTCGAGCGGTTTCTTACGATCCACTTCCCAGAAGAAGCGAGCATCGTTGAAGCGTGCCCGCAGAACGCGCTCATGGCCGCGCTGCACCAGACCTTCCGGATCGGCGTTGGTATTCATCACTGCCACAAAGTTCGGCGCGAGGGTTCCGTCTTCCCGCTCCACTGAAAAATACTTCTGGTGATGGCGCATCACCGTCGTCAGAATTTCGCGAGGAAGCTGAAGGTACCGCTCCTCAAAGCTGCCCAGAATCGGCGTCGGATACTCAGTGATGTACACCAAGGTTTCGAGCAACCCTGGATCCCGCTTCACGTGCCAAGGCGCGATGATGCTTTCAATCCGAGCGCGCCGGTCTGCTGCGCTGACCATCACGCCATTGGCCGCCAGCTCCTCTTCAAAGGTTCCAATGCTTACCTCGATCGATTGCGCGCCGAGTAGCCGGTGACCGCGTGTGACGTTGTGGGCTTTAACCCCGGCGACTTCGAACGGCACGACATCGTAACCGAGGATTGAGACCACCCATCGTATGGGGCGGATAAACCGTTCCGAACCCTTCCCGTTCCAGTACATCGTTTTTGGAAAGTATATCTTCAGAATAAGGGCGGGCAGGGCTTCGCAAAGGATCGTACTGGTTTCTTGTCCGGCCATCAACTTGCGGTAGCTGAGGTATTCACCTTTGGCCGTGGTCTGTGATCCCAGAGCATCGGCAGTGATTCCCATCTTCTTCGCGAAGCCGACGGCGGCACCCGGACCGGCCGATGTTGGGGGACCCAGGACCACCTCTTCGGTATCGGCTTGCCTGGCCTTGAGTTCATCGGCTCGCAACACCAGCCGCCGCGGGGTGGCATCCACTGATTTGACCAAGCCTCCCAACCCCTGCTGATCCAGCAGCGTCTGGAACATCTCCTGAAGGTTGTTGAGAGCTGGAACGATCATCCAGTCCGGAATTTCTTCGGTACCGATTTCAAGGAGAAAAGGAAGGCTCATGCGACACCTGGTGCCGGTGCGACGACCTGCGTAGTTGGCGCAGCCTCGGCGGATGCAGCTTCCTGCTCAGCCCAAAGCTGCGCTACGCCCACGGCCAGCTTTCTAACTCGCCCGATGATACCCACCCGCTCGGTAACACTGATGGCCCCGCGTGAATCCAGCAAGTTGAACAAGTTGGAACACTTGAGGACCTGGTCATAAGCGGGCAGCACCGGGAAGCGGCTCTTGTCCATATACTTGGGGTAGAGGGCGAGCAGGCGATGGCATTCCTGTTCGTGCAACTCGAAAAGCTTCCATAAGGTGCCCACGTCGGCAAGTTCAAAGTTGTAAACCGAGAACTGCTGTTCCTCGGCGAAGCGGACAGCACTGTACGGGACACCGGTGGTCCACTCAATATCGTAGATGCTGTCTCTGGCCTGCAGGAAAGCTACCAGGCGCTCGATACCGTACGTAAGTTCGGCGGGCACCAGGTCGAGGTCAATGCCGCCGCACTGCTGAAAGTAAGTAAACTGGGTGATCTCCAGGCCATCCAACATCACCTGCCAGCCCACTCCCCAGGCACCCAGTGTGGGCGCTTCCCAGTTGTCTTCTTCAAATTTTATGTCGTGTTTACCGAGGTCGATCCCAATTGCTTCGAGGCTGCCCAGATATTGATCGATGACATCCGGCGGGGAGGGCTTGAGGATGACTTGCAGTTGCTGATGTTTATAGAGGCGATTAGGGTTTTCACCATAGCGGCCGTCGGCGGGCCGGCGGCTGGGTTGCACATAAGCCACCCGATACGGCTTCGGCCCGAGCACGCGCAGAAATGTTTCAGGCGCCATGGTGCCCGCGCCGACCTCGACATCGTAGGGCTCCTGGATGATGCAGCCGCGATCGGACCAGTATCGCTGGAGATTGAAAACCGTTTCCTGGAGGGAGATCGACGTGGCAGCCATGTTTTAGAGTGACTCCAACAGCGAGGGAGTGAGCAGCTTACGTTCTACATGCTGCTCGACGGAGCGAACCAGGTGCCGGCGTAAGTCCAATGCAGTGCCACTGATCCACGGCCGCGCGGTCATTTGGCTGAGGGGAGTGACCAGCATCTCGTCAGCGATAACCCGCGATTCGGGTAGGAGCCGCAGATCAGGAAGGAAGCCCGCCAGTCGCACCGACCAGAGAACGAAGTAAGTCACGGCTTGCCACGCATTGCCGCCTTGCCGCAGATACTCCAGCACCGCTGCGAGCAGCCGGAAGTGCCGCTCGTTTGCCTCGCCGGCGGGTAACAGGTGTTCCGAGATTTCGGCCAGATAATCCAGCGCGACGCTCGATTCGTATGACGACGCCAGTGCGAATTGCGAGTGCACCAGTTCGCAGGAATTTAGGCTTACCAGTTCCCGATTCTCCTTTTGATAATAAGAGACGTTGGCATGGGACAGCCGCTCCAACCCAGAGCCAAAACTGCTTTTGGGGCGCCGCGCCCGCCGGGCCACACCTCGCAATTTGCCTTGATCCCGTGTGAAAAAGCTGACGACAAGGTCCGCTTCACGAAAAGGGTATGTGCGGAGAACAAAGCTTTCGCTCACTCGAGCGGGCATTCAAGCGTGACGCTTACAGTTCAGGTTAGCACGATAGCCTGTAGCCGTTCATCTTCGCGGGGCCTACCATTAAAGCAAATTCAGACACTTGACAATGCCGGGACGGTGGTCCACAATTAAACATTCTTGTAACAAATTGATTTTGGCTCTACAGCCTTCCGGATCCGCGCTCGATCTCTATGTGTAGGGATTCCTGTCAGGAGGTGTACGTTGTCGGACTTCGCATTTCTCGATCCCGGGGTTTCTTACCGGCTTCCAGGCTCGTTCGATTACGACGAGTATATGGAGATAGAGCGGGAGCTCTGGGCATTGTTTCCCGAGACTGACGGGAAACGCGTAAACTTCATCCAGATTGGACTTACTGCCCAGATTTTTTCGGAAATTCCAGACGATGATTCCGAACTCGGTCCGGATCAAACGTATGTCATGATGCCGTGCGCGGACCGAACTATGCGTCCCCTTCGGATGAAAGCGTGCCGCCGGCTAACGCTAGGCGAGTACCGGATGGGGCACATGACTGCCGTCAAGCTGATCGGACGAATGGGAGAGGCCCGTGACATCATGCAGGCGATCGGATGTCAAATTCTTGGACCCGAAGTGATCGCCGAAGTGCAAGCCCGGCTGCGGGGCGAAGAGTAGCCGATCCCTAAGGGACGGTCAAGCCGTGCTCGACTTCGCTCTGGTCCAGCACCTTGCTGGCGATCAGATCTGGGTTCACGGCTCGGCAACATCTATGAACTGATCTGCTCTCACATCCTTCAATCGCTGCAGCGTCCCGGAAGGCCAGCTAATCTCGATCAACTTAACGCTCTGGTCTTTGCCCAAGCCGAAATGGACGGCGCGATCGCTGCTGCTGGCGTACCCCACCGCAGTAGTGACGTGATTCCACTGTTCACCGGAATCTGTGAAGATGTGAACTCGCGCGCCAATTGCATCGCGGTTGCTGCGGGAGCCATTCAATCGCAATTCCAGCCAGTGATTGCCTGCCCCCGCGATGTTATGCAACAGCAGCGGAGCACCACCGATCCGGGTGACTACCGCGTCCACTCGCCCATCTCCGTCCAGGTCCCCAAAGGCAGCGCCGCGATGCCGGGCCGGCACACCGAATTCATACGGCTTGAAAATACCCCCGCCGCTCGCTATCAGGAGCAGATTGGCCTGCTGCGCCATTCGGCTGGCACCTGCCGCGGTTCTGTCCTGAACGTCCCCGCATGCCGCAAACAGATCCTTCCTGCCGTCGTTATCGAAGTCATACGCGCCACCGCCCCAGCCGCTTAACGAAAGAGTGGCCGCGCCAATCCGGCTTTGGTAGGTTGCTTCCGTGAAGAATCCATTTCCGCGATTCATGTAAAACGGAAACGTTTCATTGGTCAGTGCCGTGATAAACAGGTCCGGGCGGCCATCGTTGTTCATGTCGCGAAAATCGACACCCATGGACGATACGGCCCGGCCATCGTCGTTCATCGCCACACCGGCTGCAAACGCGATCTCACGGAATGTGCCGTTTCGCTCGTTGTGGAACAAAAAGTTGGGGATCGTATCGTTTGCGACGAACACATCCAGGTAGCCATCGCCGTCGTAGTCGGCAAACGCGACACCCATGGCTTTTCCAATATGCCGGGCGATGCCGGATTTTTCGGACACGTCGGTGAAGGTACCGTCACCATTGTTGTGGTAAAGCATATTGGCGAGGCCCTCGTAATTCCTGGGATGACAATAGCTCCGGTAAGTGCGCGGATCGCCGCAGAACGGCTCCTTGGCCGGGTCCCATTTCACATAGTTCACCACAAACAGGTCCAGCCGCCCGTCGTTGTCGTAATCGAACCAACCAGCAGATACGGCCCAGCGTCCTTGATTTGCGAGACCTGCTTTCGCGGTCACGTCCTCGAAGGTTCCATCGCCCCGATTGCGATACAAAATGTTGCGGTTCACGCCAGCCACAAACAGATCCGGCCAGCCATCGTTGTTGAAGTCCGCAGCCGCCACGGCAATGCTGTAACCTTCACCCTGAACGCCGGCCTGGTCTGTCACGTCTTCAAAGGTCCAGTTCCCGCGATTGCGATATAGCCGGTTGTGATACGACGGATCCGCCTTCTTCAGGGACGGTTGTTGAGCGCCGTTAGTGAAGAAGATGTCGAGCTTGCCGTCATGGTTGTAATCCAGCAGGGCCACCCCTCCGGCCATGGTTTCGATCTGATGTTTCTCGGGAGTTGCCGAGTTGCGTAGCACAAACGCGATGCCCGATCCAGGCGTCCGATCCTCGAAAAACGTCGCGGCGCCGCCCGACAGGCATGCGATCAGGATAGTTGCGATCAGGAAAGTTGCGAACGCCCGGCGCATCCCGATATAGTACACCCAGGTTGTTTCGAACAATAGTTTCCGGCGTTCTTCTTCTGGCGAGCCTTTTTGCGCAAGTCTCCGAATACGATCGGGGCCTCGCTCTAATCGAAAAGGGCCAGCCCGCGGCTGCGGTCCCGTTCCTAATCCGCGCAACGGAAGGTTATCCGAACAAGGCGCGCGCGTGGGCGGCATTGGGAGTTGCGTATGCCGCGCAGAGAATGTACGGCTTGGCCGAACCGGCCTTTGCCCATGCCTGCGATCTGGAGCCGAAGCTGCCGGACGCGTGCTACTACCAGGGTCGAGCCTTATACGCGCTCGACCGGTTCGAAGCTTCCATCCGGGTGCTGGAGCGAGCGGATCGCTTTCATCCCGACTCCTGGAAAATCCGCTTGGGGATCGCGCAGGCTCAGGAGGCGTTGGGCGAAGCGGTGGACGCCGAGAAAACATTTCGCGCGACGCTCACACTGGTACGAGCCAGAGACCCTCAACCCGGTGTAGCTTTGGGATTGTTTCTGGTGCGCCAAGGCCGTTCCGAGGAAGCGATCGGACAGCTCGTGGAATTGTTGAAAACTTTTCCTTCCTGCGCCGAGGCGCACCTGCAGCTCGGACGCGCACTGTTGGAACAGGATAAAATCGCCCAAGCGCTCCCGCACCTGGAGCAGGCTGCAAAAGCGCAATCCGCCTCGGCGCAGGCGCATACGCTACTCGCTAAGGCGTATATGCGATTGGGCCGCAGCTCAGACGCGCAACCGCATTTCGAGGCCGCGGCCAAGCTTGAACAAGCGGGCAACAAAACTGAAAATTAGGCCGAACCGCAGCCCTTCCCGGATCAGAACGCGATGCGCAATCCGAGCCGCAGCAGTCGCTCGTCGATGCCTTCCCGCCCTGTGCCCGCGGTACTGGTGATCTCGAACACGCCAGATTGATAAAACCCGTCTTTGTTCAGCTTCAGGTTAGAAATGTTATTGCTCGGGTTGTTGAATTTGGGCGTATTAGTGAAGTTGAATGCTTCGGCGCGAAACTGGATATTCACGCGCTCGGTAACGCGGAATTGTCTGAAAAGTCCCAGGTCGGAGTTGAATGCCGACGGGCCGCGCAGGATGTTGAATCCGGCGGTTCCGAACCGCGCTTGCGTAACCGGAGCAAAGGCCGTCCAATCGTAATAGGCCTGCCCCTTGCCGATGCCGCCCAGTTTCTGAACCTGCGGCTTCACCAGGTCCGCACGCTGCGAACTGCCGGGCAGGTTGAGCGAAGCTCCGTCCGCGCCAACGGTAAAAGGAGTTCCCGTATACCAGCTTGTCACCGTGTTCACTTGCCATCCGCCCGCGACAGCCGCTCCCAGGCCGCAGGATAGAAACGGCTTGCCATGCCCGAATGGCAGCTCGAAGATGCCCGTAAATTGCAAGTTATGAGTGCGATCGAAACTCATGAGCGACCGGTTGAGAGCGTAATATTGCAGCGCCTGAATGGCGGGCCCGCCGTCGCTGTTATCGTTGCAGCAAACCCCCATCGACTTCGACCACGTATAGGCCGCCTGTAGCGAAACCCCTCGGTCAAAGCGACGGCTCAAGGTCGATTGCAGAGAATTGTAGCTGCTGTGGCCGATCGGAGTGAGAAGCGCGGTCTGGGTGGTGCGCCCGAACTTCTGGAAATAGGGCTGCCCATCGCGCCCCGCTCCTGGAATCTGGCCCGCATTCAGGTCCAGGTTGCCCGTCTGGTGTACCTGCCGGGTGGCGACGTAGCCGATCTGTCCCGATAGGTTTTGGGCGAGTTGCTTCTGTATCGTAAAATTCCAGCTCTGGATGTAACTGCGCTGGAACCGGTCTCCTGTCGAAGTGAGAGCATAGGTCGGAGGAATGTCAATCACACCATTTCCTAAGTCCGGAATCTTGATGTCCGGGATGCCCTCGCTTAGCGTGCGCCCCGCAGAACTGAAAGTGTTCGGTGGGTTGCCGTTCAGCACCAGCAGCACTGGATAGTTGGTGCGCAGGGTCCGCGCAATATTCCACGGATCCCAGTTCAGTCCGTACCCCGCCCGTATCACCCAGGTGCTGCTCGGCCGGTAGGCAATACCCAGCCTCGGCGCAAAATTCAATTTTGAAATCTCTGTCCCACAACCCTTCGGCACGTTGCCGACACCGCAGATCAGCATCTTGTTGTTATTGAAATCATATCGCTCCATGCCCCGATCCGCGCGCGTGGGAAATGGATAATACTCGTAGCGCACGCCGTACGAAATTGTCAGATTACTTCTGGCTTGCCATTGGTCGCGAAGGTAGGCGCTATACATGCCGGTACGGGTTGTGTACTCGTCTGGAACTTGCAGGATGCGCCCGTACCGCGTAGGCAGTCCAAGCAGAAAAGTAGCCAGCGAGTTGTACTCGTTCGCGGAGGCGCCGCCGTTAATCTGAGTGGGGCCGCCCGCGAACCCAAACCCGCCCGCCGCACCGAAGTTCGAACCCGTAAACTCGGGCTGGGTGTGGTTTAAGTTCATGTTGGCGAAATCAATTCCAGCCCGAATATTGTGGGGGCCCTTGGTCCAAGTCACGTTCGCCACATATTGAAACTGCGGATCGTGCCGGTAGTACGGCATAAAACCATCCACGCTGCCGAATGCTGTAAAGCTGGAAATATTGAAGGTGGGCAATCCGCTCTCGAAGCGGCGCGTGCCGTTTGTACCCGGAATTCCCAGAATGTCACGGCCATAGTTCTTGCCCAGGCGGGGCTGTTCAGAGTTTGAATCCATCAACGTGTAGCCGAAGTAGGCATCCATCACCAGCGTTGGGGTTGCGACGTAGGTAGCGGCTAGAGTTGTGCTCCAGGTGCTTCCGAACCCATGGCCTGCGTTGCTGCTGCCAGCGACACCCGGACCACCGATCTCGGGGCCAAAGACCTCTTGATTTAACGTGTTGAATCTTAGATAACTCGCGCGCGCATAGGCAGTCAGCTTGTCGCTGATGTTGTAATTGACCTTGTTATCCAGAGTGTGGCGGTCAAAAAGGAAGCCCCCGCCGCCGAAGAAGTTGTTCGTCAGAATCGGCCCAGGCTGGTTCGGAAGCGGGAGCTGAGATAACAGCTTCGCCGCTATCGGGTTGATCAACTCGCGCGGGATCTTGTTCTCGGGGAAGGGCAGGCGATTCCTGCCTTGCGCGTCGCCGGTTCTGGGGTCGTAAATGGTCCGGTCGCTCGCCGACAAATCCCCGGACCGCATGGCCGCGGTTGGAACTGTGGCAAAACGAGAGGCGAAACTTCGAGCGAACGTTCCCTCATAACTTGTGAAGTAGAAGAGCTTGTTCTTGAGAATTGGACCGCCGACGCGTCCGCCGAATTGATTAAATACCAGTTTCGGATTATCCTGACCGGGCGGCAGGAAAAAACTTTTCGCCTTCAGGTTGTTGTCGCTATGGTACTCGAAGGCCGCCCCATGCACGTCATTACTGCCGGAGCGTACCTGCACGCTAACCTGGGCGCCGCCAGCGAGGCCTTGCTCCGCGTCGAAGCTGCTAGTGACCACGTTTACGCTTTCGATCGATTCAAGGGCCGGCACGTATGAAGAAATATGCGGCAACCAGATGTTGGTCGCACTGGCGCCGTCAATGCGGACGTTCACTGAACTGCGTGTGGTGCCATTCACGTTGAAATTAAGCGCCCGGGACGGATTGGATGGAATCGAGTGCGCGTTCGAAGGCGGCGTGAAGCCCGGCAGCGTCACAAACAAATTCTGATAGTTGCGCCCCAACGGGACCGGCACGTCTGTCAACGTCTTGGTCCCGAGTTCGGCACGCGTTTCTGCGCGATCCGTCTGCAGTAGCTGCGCTGCACCGGTCACGACGACGCTTTCGGTAATGGCGCCGATCTGCAGCTGAAGGTCGGCGCGCGCGACAGTGTTAGTCGCAACGGCAAGATTGGTCTCTTCCGCGGGACGAAACCCTTCCTTCGTCACCTTCACGTTGTAGGTGCCGCTTTGCACGGTCGAGAAGTTGTATCCGCCGTCGTCGTTGGTTAAAGCAGTGCGGCCCTGATTCGTTTCCTTGTTGACGATAGTAACGGTGGCGCCCGGAACGGAGGCCCCTGAGGAATCCCTCACGTTGCCGACGATCGATCCGTACAGAACTTGCGCCTCCGCCAGTCTGGACCACATACCCGCGCAAATCGCGCTTACAACGATAGTTCGCATCAAAATCCGCATTTCAGGTTACCCCTTTACACTGTTTCTATCCAACCAAGGGCAAACCCTGGAGGGGCTTGCCCCTTGTTCCCTGCAGAACGTCGGTCGGGTTTACCAGTAAACCTTAAACCCGAACTGAATCTGACGCGGGAAGCCGCTGTCCACAGTCGAGATCTGGCCAGGGAACAGGCTCCCAAAGTTCGCGTCATTGGCGTTGGTGTTGAACCGTGCCAGAGGATACGCGTAATGGTTCAGGAGATTGAACACCTCGGCGCGGAACTGGAAGCGCAGCCGTTCCGTGATCTGCGTCATCTTATTCAAAGAAGCGTCCATGGTGGTGGTATGGGCCATCCGGATCTGGCCGCTGCGGAAGGGAGTCGTTCGTGGAGCAAACGATGGATTGAGTAGCCACGAGTACGTAGACGGGTCTTTGCCGCAACCCTTGTCGATGCTGAACTGCTGCGGCGCTACATTCCCGTTGTTGTCCATCTTCAGAACACACGGGCTCCATCCCCGGACTTGGTTCTGGTGCCAATCGATGTTGTTGATACGCGGGTCCTTCAGAATGGTGACGTTGTCCGGCAGATTCGCAGGTT